>JASHOZ010000014.1 GCA_030038395.1 Nitrososphaerales archaeon | reverse complement strand
GCGAGGGGAGCGGAGTATGATGAAGAAATACACCGTTGCGGTGACCGAGGAGCTGGAGCGGAGGCTCGAAGTAGAGCGGAAGCGCCGGGCCTTGGACTCAATCCCCGAAGTGATGCGCACGATTTGCTCCGAGGCGCTGGCGAAGTCATAGGCTCGGGAACACCACAACCAGAACAGAAAGCAAGAATAGCCAGATGAGCGGAGCGGCCAACAGCAGAGCCCCCACTTGCATTCTCCTGTCTGAGACCATAGGGGTAAAAGGTAGGAATCCCCAAACGAGCATCCCGTATCCGGCGAACGTCGCGAAGAGGGAACCTGTCAATATCCAGCCGGTCGGGACGATTATCCTGATGCCTTGTTCGTAGATTACTCTGAAGATACCAATTAGCGACACAACCCACACATATTCGAAGAATGAGGCCAGAGCGATTCCAGTCAACCAGCGCGAAGCCTCCCCAATCCAAGTTAACCCTCTTATGATTCCATTGTTGAGCGCCCGTCCCGCATTGGCGGCTCCCGCCGCCGAGACATCTTCGACCAGCCTCGTTTTCTCATTTGTGATGAAATAGCCGAGGAGCGTCCCTTGGAAGACCGCGATGACGCAACCAGCGAACCCCGCATTTAGCAGCCATGGGTTGACGCTCGGCGGAGCCACGCTGACCGGATAGGCTGGGGCCGACGAACTGAGATACCACGAGACGAGACATAAGAAACCTGACAGGAGTAAGACCATGAAGAGGGCAAATAGCCATGTCTTAGGAGTCGATGACCTTTCCCGAGACTCAGGGGTCAGCCTACCGATACTTGCGAGCCACCTCAACCGCTCTTCTATGCTGTCTTTCACTTCGCCCCTTAGACCCAGCGAACCCAAACCAGCGGCGACGAGGAAAGAACCGAAGATTAGGATGTCGCTAACTGCGAACAATACCCCAACCACCAACGGTAGGAACATAATAAGAGTGAGAATGAGGCGGAGAGGTTTCGTCTACTCTCTTGGGCTCCTCGACTGGTGGCATGTTCCAGCCTCTTGATTTGCGGCTGGAACTGTTAAGGTCGTGGAGTAGCGGGAACTCGGTGTTCCCGCCTCCAGCGAACTTACCAGTTCCAGCCCGACCTTCAAAACCGATTTAAGCACCTCTAACCGCGGAAGGCTCATGAAGCGCGAGCTTAGGTCGGACGCCGCACCGTCCCCAGTCGGGCCGTACTCTCAAGGGGTCGACGCGGGCGCAGTGTACTGCGCCGGCCAGTTGGGGATCGACCCTGTCACGGGGAAGCTCGAAGACGGGATAGTGGCTCAGACCAGGCGCGCGCTGAGGAACCTCGAAGCCGTGCTGGAGGCCGCCGGGCTCGGACTCCAGGACGTCGTGAAGACTACCGTATACATGTCCGACCTGACGGACTTTCCCCAGATGAACGAGGAGTACTCCAGGCACTTCTCCGCGCCTTTTCCTGCGAGGTCGACCGTCGAAGCGGCGGCCCTGCCGAAGGACGCGATGGTCGAGATCGAGGCAATCGCGGTCCGCTGACGCAGGCGACCTCGAGCGCGCACCCTGCGCTACGCCCGCCCTCCGCGACTCACTTCTTCATCTTGGCGAAAGCCACGATGCTGACCATTCCGGCCGCCCTGAACGCGAAGTCTTTGAAGACCGCTGCCTCCGGCGAGTGAGGCGCGGCGATCACGACCGGGACGCCTGCGTCCGACTGCTCCCTGACCGACGCCACAAGCGGTATCTCGCCCAGGAAGTCGACGTTCTCCTCAGTCGCCACCCTCCTCCCCCCGCCGCTCGAGAACACATGCGTCCTTTCGCCACAGTGAGGGCAGACGAAGTAGCTCATGTTCTCCACAACTCCGAGGATCGGCACGTCGAGTCTCCTGAACATAGCCAGAGCCTTCGCCGCGATGCTCAGTGCGGCCTCCTGAGGGGTGGTGACGATCACAGCCCCGCTGAGCGGGACCGTCTGAGCGAGGGTTAGCGCGGAGTCCCCCGTCCCGGGGGGAAGGTCGCAAACGAGGTAGTCGAGCTCGCCCCAGTCGACCTGGGTGAGAAGCTGCCTGACCGCTCCTGCCACGAGCGGGCCCCTCCAGATCACCGGCGTCTCGCCCTTGTAGAAGAAGCCCAGCGACGCGATCTTCACCCCGTGGGCGACCGGGGGGACTATCAGTTCGTCCTTGACTTCCGCGTCGCGCCCCTCGACACCCATCATGTGCGGGACGTTCGGACCGTAGACGTCGGCGTCAAGGATCCCCACCTTCGCCCCCGACATCGCGAGCGCGACCGCCAGGTTCACTGAGATGGTCGACTTGCCGACGCCCCCCTTCCCGCTCGCGATGGCGATCACGTTCTTCACCCCCTTCAGCACGTCAGTCTGAGTCGTGTCGCGCGTGGCATACACCACCGCGGCCGTCTTCATCTCGACCTTCGTCACGCCGGGGACTCCGCCGACTGCGGCCTTCGCGGACTCCTCTAGCCTCGCACGCAGCGGGCATGCAGGGGTGGTCAGGTTGAGCGTGAACGTCACCTTCCCGCCGTCGACTTCGACACCCTGGATCATCCCCAGTGTTACGACGTCCTTCCCGAGTTCGGGGTCCTTCACCGATGCGAGCGCCTTCATCACCTGCTCCGACGTTAGCAATCTCGTCTCGGCTCGCCTTGTCCCGCGTAATAAGCTCCGCTCCAGACCGCGCTGGCAGTCCCCGCCTGCTAGAGTCACGGCGACGCCACAGGGCCACGGGAGGTTCGCCGGCCGGACCCGGCTCTCTCCCGGGCCGCCCCCGATGCTCCCCGTAGCCCGGCCTATTCGCTCTGGCGGCCTGTCGGTCCATCATCTTCCTTGGGTCCGGCGAGCCCGGAGGCAGATAGCATTTATCGCGCGACTGTCCGGCGGGCGGGCGGAAAGTCTTGTCTGAACTGCGGGTGATTCCTCTCAAGGGGATTCCGGAGGTGAGGGAGGGCGACAGCGTCGCACGGCACCTGTCTCGGGCGCTTTCGAGGGCAGGGGTGTCGCTGCGAGACCGCGACATCTTGGTCGTGAAGCAGAAGGTCGTCTCGAAGTCGGAGGGGAAGGTCGTGAGACTGGACGGCGTGACGCCAGGCCCGAGGGCCGCAGAATTGGCGGAGGCCGAAGGGAAGGACCCGAGGATAGTGGAGCTCGTGCTCAGGGAGTCGGTCAGAGTGGTCCGCTCAGGGCACGGCGTGATCATAACGGAGACGAGGCACGGATTCGTCTGCGCAAACTCAGGCGTCGACCAGTCCAACGTCGGCGAGGGCCGAGCTTGCCTCCTGCCCTCGGACTCTGACGCGAGCGCGAGGCGCATCCGGAAGGCCCTGGAGAGGTCCACCGGGAGGAGGCTCGCGGTGGTGATAACCGACACGTTCGGGAGACCGTGGAGGAGAGGGCAGACGGACGTCGCGATCGGGTGCTCAGGGATAGACCCGCTGCTCTCCTTCAGGGGGAGGAGAGACAGCTTCGGTTACGAGCTGCGGGTCACCGAGCCCGCGGTGGTAGACGAGGTCGCCGGAGCCGCAGAGCTCGTCATGGGGAAGCTCGACATGGTCCCGGCGGCAGTCGTCCGCGGTGTGCGCTACAGGAGGGGCGAAGGGGGGGTAAAGTCGCTCCTGATGAGCCGCGAGAAGGACCTGTTCAGGTGAGCACATGAAGGTCGTGGCGCTCGCAGGCGGAACCGGGTCAGCGAAGATTCTGCGGGGGCTCTCTTCCCTCGGGGTGGAGATGACTGTCGTCTCGAACGTCGGTGACAACTACTGGGTGCACGGGCTGTACGTCTGCCCCGATGTCGACATCGCGATGTACACGCTCGGGGGGGTGGCCTCGTCGGAGCGCGGATGGGGGATCGATGGCGACACGCATCGGACTCTCGCCCAGCTAGGGATGCTCGGGGAGGAAGTCTGGTTCGCGCTGGGCGACAGAGACATGGCGACGAGCCTCGTCAGGACGAAGGCCCTCCGCGATGGGGAGACCCTGACCGGCGTCACAGACGCGCTCAGGAAGGCGTTCGGCGTCCGTCACAGGATCCTCCCGGTGACCGACCAGCCGGTCGAGACGCTCATTCGGACGAACGAGGGGGTGGAGCACCTGCAGGAGTTCTGGGTCCGTGACCGTGGGCGTCCGCAAGTCAGGGGGGTCGACTACAAGGGCTCATCGAAGGCCAGGTGCACCGACGAGGTCAGGGGAGCGGTGCTGGAGGCCGACAGGATAGTCGTCTGCCCGGCAAACCCAGTCACGAGCGTCATGCCCATGCTCGCGGTCCCGGGGTTCCGGGAACTTCTGGTGAGAGCTGAGGCCCGAGTGACGGCGCTCTCGCCTATGCTCGGCTCCTCAGCCTTCAGCGGCCCCGCAGGAAAACTGATGAGGGCAGTCGGAGTGAGGCCGGACTCGGTCGGGGTCGCGTCAGGGTACTCGTCATTCCTCGACACCCTGCTCGTGGACCGGAGCGACTCCAGACTCGCGTCGGGGGTGGAGAGGCTCGGGGTCGCGTGCGTTCGGACGCGCACGCGCATCGCTGGTCGACTGGACGAGGCACGGTTGGCGCGGGAGCTGCTTTCTGCTTGAGCCGCATCGCCGTGCTGATCCCGTTCAAGGCCCAGCGAAGGAAGTCGAGGCTGTCGCGGCTCCTCGGCGAGGAGGAGCGGAAGCGGCTGGCCGAGCTCATGCTCATCGACGTCCTGGAGGCCGCAAAGGGCGCGGGGGTACTGCGGCGCAGCTACGTGATTTCATCGGACGAGGAGGCGCTGTCTCTGTCGCGGAAGGCAGGAGCATCGACCATCAGGGAGGCACGCGACTCAGGGGTCAACGAGGCGCTCGCGGCCGGGATGAGCGAGCTCGGGACCGGGCTCGACTTCGCGGTCCTCCCTTCTGACCTCCCGCAGCTCACGCCGGTGGAGTTGGCCTCTGCCCTTGAGCTCAAGAAAGCGTTCGGGTGCGTCATGGCCCCGTCGCGCGCGTTCGACGGGACGAATCTGCTCGTCTTCTCGGGCCGCACGCCCCTCAGGCTAAGCTACGACTCCGACAGCTTCTGGAACCACCTGCGGACGGCGGCCGAGATGGGGGCCAAGCTCGCGGTCTGCACTAAGAGAGGGGTGCTGAACGACGTCGACACTGACGACGACTTGACTACGCTTGCACGCTCAGACAGCGCGTCGCGCTCGGCGGTCTTCGCGAGGGGGGTGGTCCACAGACGGCCGTCCTGATAGAGAACTGCAGGGTCGGGGCCGGGAGACCGGCGTCTGTCCTCGTCGAGGATGGGAAGGTCGCGCGAATAGAGGAGGGGGGAGGACTTGCGGTGCACGGGGCCCACAGAATCGACGCCGCGGGCGGGACCCTCCTCCCCGGCTTCGCCGACACCCACTCCCACCCGTTCGAGTATGGCTGGCTGAAACGCAACGTGGACCTCAGGGGGACCGGAAACATGACCGGGGTGAGGCTCCGTCTGTTCGCCAGGGTGCAAAGGGCACGGCCGGGGGAGTGGATAACGGGGATGGGGTGGGACCAAGAAGCGCTGAGCGAGCGCCGGATGCCTGACAGGGCCGACATCGACGACGTCACTCCCAAGAACCCCGCGGTCCTCACCCGCGTGTGCGGCCACACCGCTCTCCTCAACACCCGCGCCCTTGAGTTGCTCGGTCTTCAGGAGAAGGCGGACAGCCAGATCGAGCGAGACGCCTCTGGCAGGCTCACAGGGATAGTGAAGGAGCGGGCCCTGGAGGAGGTCTATTCCCGGCTGCCGAGGGCCGCGGAGGCGTACGTGGAATACATCCTGACCGCCGATCGGGAGGCGGCGCGGTGCGGTCTGACGACCATCCACGCCATCCTCTCGACCGCAGGCTACCGGGAAGAGCTCCGCGCTCTTTCGGAGCTCGCCTCCGCTTCGAGCCTGTCCCTGAGATATAGGGCGTTCGTGCCCTTCGAGGCCCTCCCCTACCTGAAGGAGAGTGGGGTTGCGTCAAAGCTCGGCCCTTCCGTCTGGGTGGCAGGCGTTAAGATCTACGCGGACGGCTCGCTTGGCGCAAGGACGGCCGCACTCCACGAGCCGTATTCGGACGACGCGGCGAACGTCGGCATACTGAGGCACTCGGACGAGGAGCTCGCAGAGATGGTCGCGCGCGCGGACGGAGACGGCTACCAGATAGCGATCCATGCGATTGGCGACAGGGCGGTTGACCAGGCAGTCGACGCGCTCGCCAGGGTCGCTGGGGCGAGGAACCCGCGAAGGCACAGGGTCGAGCACGCCAGCATCCTGACGAGGCAGACGATGGCCAAGATGGCAAAGCACGGCATCCGAGCGGCCGTGCAGCCCCTCTTCATCGCTTCGGACTCGTGGGCCGTCCAGAGGCTCGGGGACGAGAGGGCGAGGAGCCTGTATCCGTTCAAGTCGATGCTCGGCGCCGGCATTGTGGCGTCGGGGAGTTCCGACTCTCCGATTGAGCAGATGAGCCCTGTCCTAGGGGTCTGGGCTGCCATGGCCAGGCCGGGGTACCCTCCCGGCGAGGAGCTCAACCAGGAAGATGGGCTGGCCCTCTACACCACGAACGCGGCATCGAACGGCTTCGACGAGGAGGGGTGGGGGGTCTCAGAGGGGTCGGACGCGAACCTCACCCTTCTTGACTCCGACATCAGGGGGATGCACCCGGCCCTGTTCAGGAAGGTGGGGGTGGCCGCAACGCTAGTGTGCGGCAGAGTCGTCCACTCGGCGACAGGGGTCGACTGGTAGTCAGGCCTTCTGAAACTTCCCTGACTTCCCGTCGTAGCTCATCAGCCCGGCATATATGGTCCAGTGGACGAGGAGCATCTTGACCAGAGACTCGTTGAGCTCCTGCTTGTAGTGCCACCTGATTCCGTACTCCCCCAGGGCGTCTGCCACCTGTGCCGCCGTGACCGGCTTCCCTTTGGAAGCGAGCACCATCGCCGTCCGGAACGGCTCGATGGTGGCTAGCTTGTCCTTCAGCAGCATGAGCTTGTTCTTCGACGTCTTCTGGAACTTGATGCCGAGGTCTGTGAGACTCACTTCGCCTTTCTCGCTCTTCACTAGGCCCAGCATCTCCGCGGCGTCCAGGATCGGAAGGAGGACCGCGAGGTCCGCGCCGAGTTCGTCCGCGAGCCTCTGGGCGTCGATCTTCGCTCCGAGTCCCCCGGTAATCTCGACGAGGCTTATCACCTGTCCCGCCCGCACGTTCCCGGGCATCACCAGCGCGATCGGAAGGGGGTGTCCTGGCTCAGCCATCTCGGTCTTCCCCTCTGCCCTCCGGGGCTCCCCTTATGGGGGTGTCGCCCTTCCGGAACTCACGACAGGAGGGCGTAGACCTTGTCCACCCAGCCGAAGAACTCCTCCGACTTCTTGTTCCTAGGTCGCGGAAGGTCGACCATCACCTCCCCCGCGACGTGGGCCGGCCTGTGAGACAGCACGACCACCTTGTCCGCCAGTTCGATTATCTCCTCGACGTTGTGGCTCACCATTATCACGGTCTTCACGGAAGTACTCGGGTTGATCAGCATGGAGTAGATGTCCTTCCTGAGCCTCTCCGCGGTCAGGTCGTCGAGGGAGCTGAAGGGCTCGTCCATCAGCATCACGACCGGGTCGGTCGCGAGCGCTCGGGCGACGCCTACGCGCTGCTTCATGCCCCCGGAGAGCTCTCCCGGGTACACGTTTTCGAACCCCGAGAGGCCGCACTCGTCAAGCGCGCCCTTGGCCTTCTCCTGTTTCTGCGCGTCGGAGAGGTCGTTGCGGGAGCTCAGCGCGAATGTCACGTTCTCAAGGGAAGTCCTCCATGGCAGGAGGACGAAGTTCTGGAAGACCATGGTTATCTCCTTGCGGGGGGACGTGACCGGGGAGCCGAGCACCCCGACGTCCCCTCCTGACGCCTTCGTCAGTCCGGCGATGATCCTCAGAAGCGTCGACTTGCCGCACCCTGACGGACCGGTTATCGCGACGAACTCGTCCCTTCCGGCGGTCATCGACACGTCCGCGAGGACGGGGAGGGGCTCCTTGTCGCCCCGGTAGTCAAGGCTGACATGGTTCACCGTGACGATAGGGGCGCCGGCGGCTATCTGGCTCGATGCTTCGGCCAACCTTTCGGTCCCGCCCTGTCAGCGGTTATACATGTATCGAGGAGCCTCTAGCATAGAGCCCGTGCAACTCTAGAGAGGCGGGACAGCGTGCAGCCCATCTTCGCCCTGGGTGGCCGAGAGCCTTCTTCTACTCCTATCGACTGAGGAATACCGAAGATGGGGCGGGGCACCTACCTGACCGGCTCGACGAGGAAGGGCTCGGACGAGACCACGAGAGTGTCCTTCCCTGCGGTCGGGCTCGCCTAATGCCGGCGGAGTGCGGTCCTCGGCATCAAATGTCAAGCAGAGCTCGCTGGTATGTCGGGAGCGGTGGGGGCATGCCCGAGCCCAAGTCTAACCAATAAATAACGTCATGACTGGTTCAGTGCGTCCAAAGCCAATGCCACGACGGCGAAGGGGAAGGTCCGAGGGCCTGGGGCTGGCGACTGCCTTGCTCGTGGCATCCACTCTTCTTGTGCTTGCACCAAGGGGCGTTGCCCTTACCGCTGCAATCGGTCCCGTCGTCCAACC
>JASHOZ010000013.1 GCA_030038395.1 Nitrososphaerales archaeon | reverse complement strand
CTTGGGGAGACGTCGAACACCACGATGTCGAGGTCCACCGTGACCGAGGCTTGGAGGGCGAACGGGCCAATCGGCCCGGCGCCGTACTCTCTCTTGACCGCCTCTGCGAAGGTCTCCCCCATCTCCAACACCTTCTGGAGCATGGACTCCCTTATCGTCGCAGGTGTGTGGCCTATCTCGACGTTCTGGATGTTCTGCTCTATCTCGAGTTGCTGCCTCGCGGGGAGCGAGACAAAGTCGTTCAGGTTCGTCTGCAGCCTCCTGTCGATGCCGAGCAGCTCCACGGTCTCGGTCAGGGGAGAGTAGAAGTAGTTGAAGTTGAAATATGTCCCGAGGACGAATTCTTCAATCACAGCACGCTCAAGGCTCCGCTTCGTGACGATGCCCTCCTTCACCATCTTCTCGGACTTGCGGAGATACTCCGGGTGCGACGCGGCGGTGAAGAAGGCGCGCTCGAGCTTCCTCCTTGCCTCTTGCACCTTTACGATTGCGAGTGTGTCAATCTCCTTGGGGCTCGAGAATCGCTTCGGAAACCTAATCCTCGCCTTTCTGAGGAGGTCGTACTGGTTTCTCTTGCCGGTCCTCTCCTCCATCCTCAGAATGGCTCTGTTGCCGAACAAGGGGACGCTGAACGACTGCTCAATCGCGTCGTACCCTAGGTAGGCCGCGAAAGAGCGATGAGGGACGAAGACGCAGTTCCTCGCGAGGAGCTTGCGCTGTGTCTCCCGGCGGACGATATCCTTGAAGTCGTTCAGCAGGACGACTTCGTCGACTATCCTGTTGAAGGCCGTGTACGGCTTCTCCCTTCCCTTCTGGCAGACTGCGAGGGTCGCGAAGCTCTCGTCCTTCGCCCCGTCGAGTATGTCCAGCGCAGAATGACTCCCCATCGACCCTATCGTGATCCGGTCTCTGTCGTACTTCTCGACAAGTTTGGCCACGTCTTCACGCCGGATCAATAAGCGGGTCAAGGTCAGGCCGGACGCCTCTTTAGTCTTCGGCGTCGAGCGACGAGAGCAGAGCCCAAGGGCTATTTAGCGACCGGAACCGCTCCCGCCCATGGACAGGGTCGGCGTCCTGCTCGTGTCCAAGTGCCTCAGCGCCGCTGCCATGGTCGACGCGCTGGTGAGGAGCGACAAGTACGAGGCGAAGGTCTACATGGTCGAAAGACAGGCTAACCCATTCGACGTCGGCAGGGCGGAAGAGCACAGGGTAGTCCCTGACCTGAGCATCTCGCAGATCGCCAGATTCGCCAAAAGGTTCGCAAGTCGGATAGACTTCGGTCTCTGCGACACGGAGGACTTCGTGGTCAACGGGGGACGCGACCGCCTGGCCGAGGAGGCGGGCGTGCAGATGGTCTGCGTCACGAAGAAGTTCGCCGTCGAAGGGAGCAAGGCGGGGCAGAGGTTGCTGTTCGACCGGATCTGGCCGCAGGCAAATCCCTCGTTCAGGGTGTTCGATCCTTCGAGCGGCGGAACCGAGCTCGAAGCCGTGTCGGAGTTCAGGTCCACTCTGGACGAGATGAAAGAGCCCGTCATCAAGCCCGACGCGCCGGCGAGAGGCGCAGGGGTAGGGGTGTGGGGGAGTGACTTCAAGACGAAGGCGCAGGCCGTCGACTTCTTCCTCAGCGCCTACTCAAGGGGGAGGGTGGTGGTCGAGGATCGGGTTGAGGGTGAGGAGTCGAGCTTCCACGCGTTCAGTGACGGCAAACACTTCTGTCCCTCCCCGCTGACGCGGGACTACAAGCGCGCGAGAGACGGCAACATGGGGAGACTGACGGGAGGGATGGGAAGCTACAGGGATGCCGCTGACTTCCTCCCTTTCGTCACGGAAGGCGAGTGGTCCGATGTCCTGACCGCTGAAGCGCGTGCATTCAGAAAGTGGAAGGGCAGAGGGACAGAGCCTGGGCTGAGGGGTATCGTCGAGTACGACGCGCTAATGCACACGGGTAGAGGGTTCAAGGTTCTGGAGCGGAACAGCCGGGGAGGGAACACGGAATTCATCAACCTGCTCACGACCTTGGAAGACGACCTCGCAGACCTCTGCTTCCGCATCAATGAGGGGAAACTGCGCGGTGTGAGGTTCAGGAAGGAGGCCTCCGTCGTCACTTGCGTAGTCCCTTCGCGATACGGGCTGCCGGGAGGGCCGAGTAACGGAGGACCAATCGAGCTCACGGAGGCGTCCGCGTTCCAGGATGCGAACGAGCCACACGTCCGCGTCTATCCGATGGACGTCAGAGTCCAGGATGGCGAGACTGTGCACGGCAGTTCTAGGTGCGTGGCGGCGGTCGGGGTCGCGCGACGCCTCGATGAAGCAAGAGAGTTCTCGGTCAGGGCGGCGCAGCTCGTTAGGGGGAGGCTGAGATACAGAAAGGATGTCGCGGGCAAGAAGGACATCGAATACAGCCGCAGCCATCTGGAGAGGCTCCGAGGGGTCGACTGAGCAGCTCCGTTCGCGTATAGCGGACGCGAGTTGCGCCATGGGTGGCTCATCTACAGCTTTCTGCTAAAAACATCTTATATACTCTCAGATAATTGACAGGACTACGAGCAAGTCCCAGAATTTCGTCGTAGAAGTCGTCATCTCGAACAAGGCGGCCGCGAAAGACCCGGAGGGAGACGTGATCCACAGGGACCTCGTGCGAGCCCGCTTCCCGCAGGCGAAATCCGTGCGGGTAGGAAAGCTCCTGAGCTTTCGGGTCGAAGCGAAAGATTCGTTGGATGCGAAGACTCTTGTCCAAAGGATGTGCGACGAGCTGAGAATTTACAATCCTGCGGCCCATGAGTGCAGAGTATCGCTAGGAAGGCTGCAGCCATGAGGGTGGCCGTCCTGCGGTTCCCAGGTAGTAACTGCGACCTCGATGTCGTCCAGGCACTCGGCACGACCGAAGGCGTCGAACCCAAGCTTGTATGGCATGAAAGCGGGGGGCTGTCGAGGTTCGATGCGGTCGTTCTTCCCGGCGGGTTTAGCTTCGGTGACTATTTGAGGGCCGGTGCCATCGCCGCAAGGAG
The DNA here is from genome assembly GCA_030038395.1 of Nitrososphaerales archaeon. Taxonomy (GTDB): domain Archaea; phylum Thermoproteota; class Nitrososphaeria; order Nitrososphaerales; family Gagatemarchaeaceae; genus UBA183. Next base: position 50,465 of record JASHOZ010000013.1, on the reverse strand, counting down.
CCCATCGATAGGCGAGGTCAGGAGGCTGGCTGACAGGGGGGTCCCCATCCTCGGCATATGCAATGGGTTTCAGGTCCTCGTCGAGGCAGGTCTGCTCCCTGGGAGTCTGTTGAGGAACTCAGGGCTGAGGTTCGTCTGCAAGTGGGTTACAGTGCGCGTCGAGGACGCCGCCACACCCTTCGCCCGCTCGGCGAAGCCCGGGAGGCTCCTGCGTCTCCCAATCGCGCACAACGAGGGGAGGCTATTCCTCCCTGACGATGAACTTGCGGCCGTCAAGAGAGAACGCAGGGTCGTGCTCACATACACCGACAGTGCGGGGAAGCCGACGCGGCAGGGAAACCCGAACGGCTCCCGGGAGAACATCGCGGGGATTTCAAACGGCGAAGGGAACGTCATTGGAATGATGCCTCACCCTGAGCGAGCGTCTGACCCGACTCTGAGCCCCGACGGGAGCGCGGACGGGATGAGCGTGTTCGGGGCGCTGGTGAGGATGGCCGGAGGGGCTTGAAGTGACGCAGGCAGAGCAGACCGTGCTGGGGCTGACTTTGGACGAGGCCGAGTACGCGAGAAGGTCGCTCGGCAGGGAGCCGAACGAGGTGGAGTGGGCAATAATGGACGCCGAGTGGTCTGAGCACTGCAGCTACAAGTCCTCGAAGAAGCTCCTGAAGACGCTCCCCACGTCAGGAGAGAGGGTGCTTGTCGGGCCCGGGTACGACGCTGGCGTGCTTGACGTCGGAAATGGCTACGTCGTCTCCATGCATATCGAGAGTCACAATCACCCTTCGGCGGTAGACCCGTACGGGGGCTCCGCGACGGGCATCGGAGGCGTCCTCAGGGACGTGCTGTCGGTGGGAACCCGCCCCATCGCCCTGATAGACGTCCTCAGGTTCGGCGACATCGAGCGGAGTGAGCACTCGCAGTGGCTGCTCAGGAACGTGGTGAGGGGGATCGCGGACTACGGGAACTGTGTAGGAGTCCCGACCGTGGCCGGGGAGGTCGAGTTCGACCCCTCGTTCGAGAGGAATTGTCTTGTGGACGTCGCTTGCGTCGGAGTCGGGAGAAAGTCGGACCTCGTCCTTGCCGAGGCAAGGCACCCAGGGGACGTCATCGCGATCGTCGGAGGCAGCACCGGGAGAGACGGCATCCGAGGAGCGACCTTCGCTTCGAAGAACCTCACAACGAATGCGGACTCTGAGCGTTCCTCCGTGCAGGTCCCTGATCCCTTCATGAAGAAGCTCCTTCTCGACTCCATCCTTGAAGCCCTGGGCACAGGCGAAGTCGTGGGTATGAAGGATCTCGGAGGGGGCGGTCTCAGCTCTGCGCTCTCCGAAATCGCTTCGAAAGGCGGGACCGGAGTGGAGGTCGACCTCGGCGCGCTCATCCTCCGCGAGCCCGACATCACGCCCGTCGAGGCCATGACGTCCGAGTCGCAGGAGAGGATGCTCCTGATATTCCGCCAAGCGAGGTGCGAGAAGACGACGAAAATCTTTCGGAAGTACGAGGTCCCCGTCGCGTTCATTGGAAGGGTCACAGGCGATGGGCTGCTGACGGTGAAGAGTTCCGGGAAGACTGTGGCCAGCCTCCCAGCGGCGTTTCTCGCGGAGGCTCCTCTCATCGAGCGGCGCGCTAGACGACACCCCCTTCGCCCGCTGGCTACGCCAGTGCTGCGCGGGGGCTCAGCATCCTCGAGCCTGCTGCGCCTGCTGGCGTCGCCAAACATCGCCGGCAAGCGTTGGATATACGAGCAGTACGACCATGAGGTGGGGGTTAGGACCGTGCTGAAGCCGGGCGAAGCTGACTCGGCTCTTCTCAAGCTCCCGAACGGCAAGCTCCTGGCTGTGAAGGCGGATGGCAACAGCAGGGCGTGCAGCTTGGATCCGTACAGGGGGGCCGCGGGGTGCGTGGCCGAAGCGTGCCGCAATGTCGTGGCGGTAGGCGCCGAGCCGATAGGCGCCGTGGACCACCTGCAGTTCGGGGACCCGGGAGACGAGGAGGTGTACGGGAGCTTCGCCGAGTCGGTCAGAGGAGTCGGTGACTACTGCAGGAGCGTCGGAGTCCCCGTGGTCGGGGGCAAGGTGAGTTTCTACAACCAGGACGAGACGACCGGAAGACCTGTCAAGCCGAGCCCAGTGGTCATGGTCGCCGGGCTGGTGGACGACGAGAGTCACGTGCTAAGACCGTCGGCTCGAGGCCGCGGGGACCTGGTCTACGTCGTAGGAGAGACGAGGAGGGAACTAGGCGGGTCAGAGTACTCCGCTCGCGTCGCTGGCAAGGAGTTCGGGACTGTTCCCGACGTTAGGCCCGCGGACGACCTCAGAACAAACTCGTCGGTACTGAAGCTCATCCGCAGAGGGCTGGCCACGGGCGTCCACGACTGTTCGAAGGGAGGGCTTGCTGTGGCGCTGGCGCAGATGAGCATCGCAAACGGCTCAGGGATGAAGGCCGACCTTGACGGCGCACCCGTGGACGCAGGGCGAGTCGCCGAGACAGACATTCTGTTCTCGGAGACCCACGGCCGCTTTGTAGTGTCTGTCAAACCCGAGCGGAGGGAAGAGGTCGTGGACGTCCTCGGCAGGGACCATGTCCCGAGCGCCGCGATAGGAAGGACTGTGAAAGGAGCGTTCGAGGTGTCTGTCGGGGGGCGAACGGTGATAAAGCTGGGGGTCGGCGTGATGGCCAAGGCGTGGGAGTCATGCGTACCAAGGGCGCTCGGGGAGAAACCATGAAGGAAGCGTGCGGCGTAGTAGCGGCACATTCCGAGCGCGGGGTCGACGTCGTACCCAAGATCCTCAGGACGCTCGAGGCGCTCCAGCACCGGGGGCAGGAGTCGTGGGGGTTTGCGGTTCCAGACAGGCCCGTATTCAAGCGCCTCGGCCTCGTGGCCGAGTGGAGGGACTACGAAGACGAGGTCGCCGGCTACGCGGGGAGCACGGGGATTGGGCACGTAAGGTATTCCACGAGGGGGAGGACGAGCGTCAACAACGCCCACCCCATACAAATCGGCCACGAGTTCTCGATAGCGCACAACGGGACGATCGTCAACGTGGAGGGGCTGGCCGCCTCCGTCTCGGCAGGCGAGGAAGCCGTTTCCTGCGAGTCAGACACGCGGATAGTCGGGCAGAGGCTCATGCAGCTGCTCGACGGCGGGGACGACTGGTTCTCGGCCTTCGAGAAGCTCGGCAAAGAGCTCATCGGAGCCTACTGCTTCGCGATCCTGAACAAGCAGGGAGAGGCGATCGCCGTAAGGGACCCGAGGGGATACAGGCCGCTCTCTTTGGGCTGGCACGAAAGGTCCTCCACGCACATCGTCGCGTCGGAGAGCTGCGCTCTCTCGGCGGTAGAGGCCGAGCTCGTCCGCGACATCGAACCAGGAGAGATGGTGCTGATGGGGAAGGGGGGGAAGCTGGAGTCATTCAGGTTCGCCCCCAAGATGGACACGGCGTTCTGTTCGTTCGAGTACGCCTACTTCGCGCACCCGTCTTCGCGGGTGAACGGCGTGAGCGTCTACGAGACGAGGAAGCGTGTGGGCAAGATACTGGCGAAGCGTCTCCGAGCCCGCGGCGACGTCATCGTCCCTGTCCCCGACTCCGCGAGGCCAGCAGCCCTAGGGTTCTCTCTCGTCAGCGGAATCCCGATGGACGAAGGGCTGATGAAGGACAGATACAAGCGGAGAGGGAGCATCAGGAGCTTCATCGAGCCGAGGCAGGAGAGCAGGGAGGAGGTCGTCAAGCAGATCATCCCGATCAGGGAGGTCGTCGATGGGAAGGACGTCGTCGTAATAGACGACAGCGTCGTCAGAGGGACGAGCGCCAGGACGCTGATCCGCTCGCTGAGAAGGTCGGGCGCGAAGAAGGTAAAGATGGCAGTGACGTTCCCGCCCATAAGGCACCCTTGCAAGATGGGTATCGACTTCCCAACAAGCGAAGAGCTGCTGGCCCACACGGTCGCCGACGGCGACGTCGAACCGGAAGAACTGGAAGAGAAGGTGGCTTCCGCGCTGGACGCCGAGGAGTTCTACTATAACGACATAGACGGGATGGCCGAGGCCATCGGGATCCCTCGTGAGAGGTTGTGCTTCGCCTGCGTCGACGGGGACTACTCGAAGCTTCAGGGCGCCGTGCGGGTCCCCACGGAGGAGAAGCGCCAGGTTGGCCCTTGAGATAGGCGTGCTCGTGTCGGGGAGGGGCTCCAACCTCGAGGCCATACTCGAGTCAATCAGGGACGGGCGCCTATCGGCCGCGCACGTGTCGCTCGTAATCAGCAGCCAGGAAGGCGTGCGGGCCGTCGACATCGCCAGGCGGTTCGGGGTGGACACGGCCGTCTTCGACGCCGGGAGCCTAGGACTTTCACGGAAGGAATATGACAGGCTGCTCATCGACAGCCTCAACGCTCATGGGATAAGCGCCTCCTCAGGGCTTGTCGTCCTGGCAGGCTTCGACAGGATACTGTCGCCGGAGTTCGTAAGTGCGTTCCCCGGGAGGCTGATTAACATTCACCCCGCACTGCTACCCTCCTTCAAGGGGCTCCACGCCCAAAGGCAAGCCCTGGAGTACGGCGTCAAGGTGTCGGGGTGCACCGTGCATTTCGTTGTCCCGGAGGTCGACGCGGGCCCGATAATAGCGCAGCAGGCGGTCGAGGTCAGAGAGGGGGACGATGAGGAGTCGCTGTCGGCTAGAATCCTCGAGGAGGAACACAAGCTCCTGCCGAAGGCGATAGAGCTGCTCGCGAGCGGAAGGCTCAGGTTGGAAGGAAGGAGGGTCTTGGTGAATTGACGGCCACTCTGATGGATGGCAAAGAGCTCGCGCGGGAAGTCAGGGGACGCCTGAAGGAGAGGGTCTCCGCCCTGCGAAGCGAGGGAGTCGAGCCACGCCTAGAGACCGTCCTCGTCGGAGACGACGGCTCGTCAAAGGTGTACCTCGCCACGAAACACAGGGCTGCCGCCGAGGTCGGCATAGCAGCTTCGAACCACACCCTGCGCGGAGACTCCTCGGAGGCGACGGTCGGGTCGTTGATCTCGGCCCTCAACGCGCGCACCGACGTTCATGCAATCCTGGTGCAGCTGCCGCTTCCGCGGCAGCTGAACGCCCACACCATCATCTCGATGATCTCGCCGGAGAAGGACGCAGATGGCCTCACTCCTCACAACCTCGGCCGGCTGGTCTACAGCGAGGAGGCGCTGCTCCCATGTACCCCGAAAGGGATAATGGCCCTGCTCAAGCACTACGGGATCAAACTCGCGGGCGCGAACGTGGTGGTCATCAACAGGAGCGTCCTGGTCGGAAAGCCGCTCTGCCACCTCATGATGTCAGAGGATGCCACCGTGACTGTGTGCCACTCGAAGACGCGGGAGCTCGCCGACGCGACGAGGAAGGCCGACATCGTGGTGTCGGCGGTCGGTAGGAGGCCCGACTTCGTGCTTGGGGCCGACATGGTGAAGGAGGGCGCAGTGGTCGTCGATGTCGCGGTGAACAGAGTCGACGGGAGGCTGGTCGGGGACGCGGATTTTGGGCCGGTGTCAGAAAAGGCGTCTTTCATCACGCCTGTCCCCGGGGGCGTCGGTCCGATGACGGTCGCGATGCTTCTCGAGAACACAGTTGTCGCGGCCGCCGCACAGGCGAAGGCGAGGACCGTCCTCCTGGCAGGGCGAGGGCCGTGATGACGGGGAGCAAATCCGATCTGCGCGCGGCCGCCCTGAAGGCGCGTGGCGACATCCCCCGGCTGCGGCTTGCGGAGCTCAGCAAGTCGGTGGAGGAGAACGTGCTGTCGAGCCCCGAGTATCAAGAAGCACAGACAGTCGCCTGCTACGTCTCCAAGGAGGAAGAAGTGAGCACAGAAGGGATCCTCAGGCGATCTCTCGCCACGGGGAAGCGTGTGCTCGTGCCGACCATCCGCCCGTCGACACCCGACCTCGTCTTCTCAGAGCTCAGAGACTACGACGCGGAGCTCGCGCCCGGAACCTTCGGGGTGCTCGAGCCCACTGCCGGCCATCTGAGGCCCGCGCCGCTCGGGAACGCAGGCCTCGTTCTCGTGCCGCTCGTCGCATGGGATGAGCGCGGCCACAGGCTCGGCTATGGAAAAGGATATTTCGACAGGGCCTTGGCTCGGTTGACGATGGACACGTCCACCATGGGGCTGGGGCTCGAGGCACAGCGCGTTCCTGAGATTCCCGCTGAGAAAGAGGACGTCGCACTCATGGCGATTGCAACTGAGAGAAGAATCTTCCGCGTTGGAGGGGAGAGGAATGGCAGAAGGGACTGACGGGGGGAGGGAGCCTGCCGTGGCCGTCCTGGCGGGCAGCAAGAGCGACGAGGCCGTCGTTCAGGAGGCGGCGAAGATGCTGGGAGACCTGGGAGTCCCGTTCGACGTGAAGTACATCTCGGCACACAGGAATCCACACGCCCTCAGGGAGTACGTCGCAGCGTCGAACGCGAAGGTGTTCATCGGAGTCGCGGGACTGGCCGCGCACCTGCCGGGCGTCATTGCTTCGGAGACCACCAGACCGGTGATCGGCGTTCCGGTGGGCGTCAAGCTCGGAGGGCTTGACTCGCTCCTTTCGATAGTGCAGATGCCGCCGGGAGTCCCGGTGGCGGCGGTCGGCGTCGACAACGCCAAGAACGCGGCCGTGCTCGCCGCCGAGATACTCGCGATAAACGACAAGGAGGTCTCTGCCAAGCTGGACGCAATGAGGAAGGCGTGGCGTTGACCGAGCTAGGAAGGTTCGTGCGGTCGGGAAAGGTCAAGGACATCTACGACCTCGACAGCGAGCACCTCGTCTTCCACTTCACGAACCGCGTGTCGGCTTTCGACGTCATACTGCCGTCGACCATTCCGAGGAAGGGAGAGGTCCTGTGCAGGCTGGGGGCGTACTGGTTCGAGACACTTGGCGTGAAGAACCACATGGTCAGGCTGGAGGGTCCCGACAGGATGGTCGTCAGCAAGCTGCGCATGATTCCCGTCGAGAGCGTGGTCAGAGGCTACCTCTACGGGAGCCTGTACGAGCGAGTAAGCGAGGGAGAGGTCCCCCCCATGGCCGTCAGCGAGATGGCAGCTGAGCTCCCCGAGCCCTACTTCGACCCAACGACGAAGTCGGATGTCAAGGACGTCCCGATCACCGAAGCCCAGATAGTCAGTCAGGGCCTGATGAGCCGAGGCGAATTCGACGAGGTCAAGGACAAATCGATCTCCATCTACAAGAAGCTGAACGCAGCCGCGAAGAAGGCGGGTTTCATCCTCGCCGATGTCAAGCTGGAGTTCGGGAAGGACGAGAGCGGCGAAATTGTCCTGGCGGACTCCATCGGACCCGACGAGTTCAGGCTGTGGCCGGCCGGCTCATACAAGGTGGGAAAGACCCAGGAGAGCTACGACAAGCAGGTGATCCGCGACTGGCTGACGGCTGAAGGGTACAAGAAGGCGCTGGACGCGGCGAGGAAGAGCGGTTCCCCGCTCCCCGAGCCGCCGCGGCTCCCCCCCGAGCTGGTGTCTGAAGTCACTACGAGATACATAAGCGCGTACGAGAGGTTGACAGGCCGCAAGTTCTGAAGAGGTGTGTGCCCGCGGCCAAGGGAGCGTACGCAAAGGCGGGCGTCGACCTTGCGAAGGTGAGGGGCATCCAGCGCTCGCTTGCGACCACCCTCAGCGCGACATTCCGGAACAGGACCGAAGGGGCGGGGACGCCCCTCATTGCAATAGGGCACTACGCCGGGCTGGTCGAATTGGGGGGCGGGAGGGCCCTTGCGCTCCACGCGGACGGCGTCGGGACGAAGGTCCTTGTGGCGCAGGCGCTCGGAAAGTACGATACGGTCGGCATCGACGCCGTGGCAATGACAGTCAACGACTTGGTCTGCGTCGGGGCGGAGCCGATAGCGCTGCTGGACTATCTCGCGCTCGAAAGAGAGGACGAGTCTCTGGTCAAGGAACTCATGAAGGGTCTGGTGGTAGGCGCTGGGAGAGCCGGCGCGCCCGTCGTCGGAGGGGAGACGGCCGTCATGGGCGACGTGCTGAAGGGGGTGGGGGGCCATGGGTTCGACCTCGCTTGCCTTGGCGCTGGAGTCGTCGACAAGGACAGAGTAGTGGACGGGTCTTCGATTACAGCGGGGGACGCTATACTCGGGTTCCCTAGCTCGGGCCTCCACTCGAACGGCTACACTCTGGCACGGAAGGTGCTGTTGCGCCGGCATCGACTGGACGAGTTCGTCCCCGCCCTGGACAAGACGCTTGGCGAGGAGATCCTTACCCCTACGGAGATTTACGTCCGACCCGTGCTGAAACTGCTGCGGAAGGTCGAGGTGCACGGGATTGCGCACGTGACGGGCGGCGCATACGGCAAGCTCATGAGACTCGCAGGGCGGAGGAAGGTCGCGTTCAGGCTCGAGCCGCAGGAAGCGCCGCCGATCTTCCGCATGATTCGCGAGGAAGCGAGACTCTCGACGAAGGAGATGTACTCCACGTTCAACATGGGGACGGGCCTCTGCGCCATCCTCCCTGCCTCAGAGCTCGAGGAAGCGGTCAGGATATGCAGGAAGGAGGGAGTGGCCGCAGGGCCCGTGGGGAGCGTGGGCACAGGCAGAGGCGTGTACGTCGCGAGGGAGAAGCTGGCGTAAGGTCAGCCGCCTGGCTTGAAGACTTATCCACGCGGGGAGGGCGCGGCTATCCGACTGTCGTGAGTGACGCGTACTCCTCCTACCTTCGGGCGATCGAGTTCGTCGAGTCGTTCATCCCCGCCTCAGGGTTCGAGCGCTGGAGGCTGATGCTCGATAGGTTCGGAAACCCGCACGAAGCGTTCAGGTCGGTCCACGTCGCAGGGACCTCAGGAAAGGGCTCGGTGGCGATGATGGTCGGCGAGATTCTCCGGAGTTCCGGGTTGAGTGTGGGAGTCCATGTCAAGCCGTACGTCCAATCAGCGACTGAGAACCTCATCGTGGACGGGCTCTATGCCAGCTGCCAGGAGTACGCAGGGTTGATAGAAAAGGCGAAGCCGCTCCTTGCAGCCTCAGGTGCTGACGTGGCGCGGTTCGGCCCGGTGACCTGGAGCGAGGTCACCAAGTTGCTCCCCTTCCTCTACTTCGCCGACAAGAAGGTCGACTTCGGGGTGGTCGAAGCCGGCGTGGGCGGGAGAGAAGACCTGACGAACGTGCTGCGTCCCGAGGTCTCCGTCATCACGAGCGTGGGGATGGACCATGCCGAACTTCTCGGAGGCACGATCGATCTGATAGCCCATCAGAAGGCTGGGATAATCAAGAAGGGCATCCCCGCCGTGACGGGGGTGCGGCAGAAGAGCGCCCTAGAGGTGATAGCGTCGGAGGCCAAGGAACGCCGGGCCAGGCTCTCCACGCTAGGGAAGGACTTCACCGTCAGGCTAAGGGAGGTGAGCATTGACGGCACGAAGTTCGACTACCAATCTCGAAGGAGGAGGATGGAAGGCGTCGAAGTAAGAATGACGGGACGGCACCAAGCCATGAACGCGGCGGTCGCGATTGCTGCGATCGAGGAGCTCGAGGAGAGGGGCTTCAGGCTTGACGAGGGCGCGATCAGGGAGGGACTCAGAATCGCCCGCCTCCCGGGCCGGTTCGAAGTCGTCCAGAAGAGTCCACTCGTCGTGCTCGATGTCGCGCACAACGTCCAGAAGGCCAGTGTCATGATGAGGGTCCTTGAAGAGGTCTTTCCTGAAAGAAAGGTCGTATTCGTCGTCGGATTTCTAGAAGGAAAAGACGCGCGCCGGATGGTTCGCATGCTCGCTCGGAAGGCCCGCCGGTTCATCTTCACGTCCCCCTCGGTCAGGGGCAAGAAGCCCATCGACCCGTCCATCCTGAAGAGCATCGCGGAGAGGACGACGAGTGTTCCGGCGGCCGTGCGCCACGACGCCCCGGCGGCAGTGGAGGAGGCCTTAGCGGTCGCGGGGGAGAAAGGAGTAGTCTGCGTTTCGGGGTCGCTCTATCTGGTCGGCAAGGTCAGAGGGAAGTGGTATGACGACAGGACCGTGGCCGAGGCGCGGACGTCGTTCCCCGTCCCGGCCTAGCGCGCGAGGCGAGAGCGGACTCCGCGCGTGGCACTGCCCCACGGTCAGTTGACTGCCCGTACCAACCGAAGGCGGGACGACAAGCCGTACGCTCATCGAAGGTTAATTATGTAACACAACGGGTCGCTAAAGTCTTGCCCAAGACCAAGGTCGCCATGTACGGGCTGACAAGCGAAGGGTACGGCCTCGCGTCCGGGCTGGTCGACCGTGCACAAGTCACCATCGTAGACGAGACGTTGCAGATGGCGATGGACGTCGACCAAGCATTCCTGAAGAGGAACCCCAGACTGGATGTCCTCATGGCTGGGGAGCCGCTCCTTAACCTCAAGCCCTTGGGTCAGGTCCTCCCCGAGGCTCAGGTGGTGTTCTTCACACCAAAGCTCCGTCGGCCTTCTGACGAGTCGCTGATTGAGGCGACGACCAAGATGCGCGACCTGTCGAAGTACCTCTCCAAGGGTGTCACGCTGGCGAACGCGCTGCCTACCGGGCCGGGAGGTAACTCTGAGAACATCATGGTCGTGGAGAAGCAGACCGGTCTGAAGGTTGGGTCGACCCTCACGTATGCATACATGCCGCTCAAGCCTCAGGGATCTAAGCCAGCGGTCGTCGCCTGCGCGGGCGCGATGGAAGAGAGTCCCCTGCGGGGCCTTGGATTCGTGGAGAACTCGCAGAACATCTTCTCGGCGGAGCTCGAATACGCTGGGGCGATCTTGGAGACAGCTATAGCCTCGGTGACAGAGATCGAGCTTGCACGGCGTGCACGAGAGGCGAAGGTGACACTTCAACGGTCATCTGACGTACACATAGCGGACTTCACTGAGTATCTCTTCGAGCTGAAGGCAATCCAGGCGAGCGAGGGGACAGGAGAGTCAGTGGCTTATCTAGCAGGCGCGACCCAGAAGGGGCTGGAGAACTATGTGAGGTATCTCGTGGACGAGACGCGGGAGCTGCTCAAGGAGAAGGAGCTGAAGGCGAGCAGGACGAAGATCGATCTCGTCTGGACACTCGACAAATACGAGATGCGCGGGGAAAGGCATCAGGTCTCTGAAAACATCCAGTCGAGACTCAGGGACTACGTCACTGACGTCAACGTCATCTCGGCCTCCGAGCTCAAGGGAGGCACAGAGGTCATCGACCCGCTGAAACACAACGTTCTGGTCGCATGCACGAAGGAGGACGAAGAGGCCGCGCGGCAGGCGAAGAAGGGGCATCGAAGCGCTGAAATCACGTTGGTCTCGGCCACCCCCTCCCTGAAGAGAGACTGACAGAATACCCTATATCGCGCACTGGAGGGGCGCATTCAGCTTGACCCGGATAGGGGTGGTCGGAACGGGCGGCTGGGGGAAGAACCACGTCAGGGTTCTCAGCGAACTTGGATGCCTCGCAGCGATATGCGACGTGGACAGTAGGAGGCTCGCCGAGTTCTCGAAGCGTTACGACGTCCCGGGATACTCGTCGCTGGATGACATGCTCGCGAGGGAGAAGCTGGACGGGGCGAACATATGCACGCCGGCTTCGACGCACTTCTCGATGGCCACGAGGACCCTCTCGGCGGGCCTCCACACGTTCGTCGAGAAGCCGATGACCACCACGTCGGCTGACGCAGAGAAGCTCATCGACGCGGCGAAGTCGCACAACAGGACGCTCACCGTCGGGTTCATAGAGCGGTTCAACCCCCCCATCACCGAGCTCAAGAAGACGTTCACCGACAGAAGCATGGGAGACCCGTTCCTGTTGGAGTTCCACAGGGAGAACAAACGGGGCGATGCGATTGTCGACGTCGGAATCGTCAAGGACGCCTCTGTCCACGACATAGACACGGCGAGATGGCTCTTCGCGGAAGAGCCGAAGGTGGTGTTCGCTAGGGTAGGAGCCTTCTATCCGCCTCTAGAACATGAGGACTTCGCCGCAATCCTGCTGGGATTCTCCGGGAACAGGACCGCGTTCTTGGTGACCAACTGGATAACCCCCAACAGGGTCAGGACGCTGTCGGCGGTCTTCTCCGAGGGGGTCATCGACGTGGACTTCGTCACACAACAGATGAGCGTCCACCAGAGAGAAGTGACCACTGTCCCGAAGAGGCAGTTCCAGGAGCCTCTGACGCTAGAGCTGAAAGAGTGGACGACGGCGATAGCAGAGGGGCGCAAGGCGCTGGTGACGGGAGAGGACGGGATGAACACGACCAGGGTCGCAGAGGCCGTGCTCGCGTCGAGCTCGTCGGGGACGCCGATATACCTGAGCTGAGAGGATGAAGCCAACCAACACCGTCGCGGCCGATGCGAAGATAGGCAAGAACGTCAGGATATGGAACTATGCCTACGTTGGCTCGAAGACGGTGATTGGGGACAACGTGAAGATAGGTTCGCTGGCGCACGTCGACTATGACGTCAGGATAGGGAGCGGCACCATGATTGAGGGGCTCGTCTACATCCCGCCCCTCTCAAGGATTGGCAAGAACGTCTTCATCGGGCCGGCCGCAGCGCTTACGAACGACCCGTATCCGCCAAGCAAGAGGATGACCGGGGTGGTCATCGAGGACGGCGCGGTTATCGGGGCCAGGGCGGTGATCAAGGCAGGAGTCAGGATAGGGAAGGGGGCGGTCGTAGCGATGGGTGCGGTTGTCACGAAGGACGTGCCGAGCGGCAAGGTCGTGATGGGTGTCCCGGCGAGGGTCGCCTACAGCAGGAGGGAGTTCGACGTCAAGCGGAAGGAGTGGGAGGATGGGGCCGAAGCTTCGACCGGACGTAGAGTCGAGTGATCGAGGCCACCACGACCAACCAAAGGACGCCCAGCCCGAAGGTCAGCAAAACCTTGGCGAGCGTGATCGCCGTGTATTCCCCCAGGCCGTGAGGCACAGGTCCGAGGGGGACGATAGCCATGAAGAAGAAGTATGTCTCGCCGATAATCAGTAAGAAGGCGGCAAGCTCTATCGCTATGAGAGCGGCTCCCCTCATCCTAGTGCACCCAGGTCAATACGGACGTGGCGCACGAAAGAAGGCAGGACACCGCGGTGAGAAGCAGGACCTCGCGTACCACGCCCTGCTCGTCGAGCGGTCCGGAGAGTAGAATTAGCCTAATCAGCGTGGTAGGGGCGGACTTCTCCATCGATGCGTAGAGCTTCCCGTCCTCCCCCAGGCGCGTAGGCCTCGTAGTCATCCTCCTCCTCTCGACGAAGCCCCTCGCGCTGGAGAGCGTGTAGAACGAGTTGAGTATCGCAGGGACGATGGCTATGATGGCCGCGATCTCCACGCCACTTGTCACGGCGAGAGTCGCGAATATGGCACCCAGCATGAGGGCTCCGCTGTCGCCGTCGAAGGCCTGTGAAGGGAATCTGTTGAAGATGTAGAACGCCCCCGAGATCGCCACGAGGGGGAGGACGCTCGCGACGCGCGCAAGCGAGTACCCCGAGTCGAAGGTCGCCCGGAGGACGACCGCAAAGAGCAGTGCGAGCGAAGTCAGGACGGTGAAGCCGGAGATCTGACCGTTGAACGAATCCATCATGTTAAAGGCGTTCGCGACGATTGGGAACGCCGCCACAACGAGCAGGGTATAGATTGTGAAGTGCGCTCCCGTGCTACCCAGAAGCGGAAAGGCGATGCTCGCATCGTACACACCCGACTGGAGCAATGCTGCGACCACGAGCGGAGCCGCCGCGAAGACGAGCAGAAGCGGCTTCGTCTTCCCACCCAGGACGAACAGGTCGTCGACTATCCCGACCGCGAAGGCGATTCCGGCGCCACCCACGACGACGAGCGGTATGAGGGAGCCGAACGCCAGATAGACGAACACTTCTCCCACCAGAGCGCCGATGAAGAGGAGAGGGCCTACCGGACAGGGCACCTTGGTAGGAGGGGTCTTGTGGACATCGTCGACCACTCTCCCCGACATTCTGAGGTACTTCATGAATCGAGGCATGGCCAACAGAATCGCGAGGAAGGGGAGCATGAATGCAGCGAGGAGTAGACCAGCATCGACCAATCCGGCTGTCATCAGCAGCGACCGACCATGAGTTTCCGATTAAATTGTTTCGAGAGACGAGTCGGCCGCCTCAATGTTATATATGGCCCCGGCCCGCCCGAAGATACACATGAACGTGAAGGACTTGCGCGATGGGATGAGACGCGTCGACGCAGAAGGAGAGATATCAGAGATGGCCGAACCCCGGACGGTTAACCTGAAGACGGGCGACCAGGCAAGGGTCGCAGACTGCATGCTGAAGGACGACAGCGGACAGATCAAGCTGTCGCTGTGGGACGACCAAATCGACATGGTGAAGCAGGGCTCGAAGGTCAGGGTGACTAATGGCTATACCAACAGCTTCAGGGGCGAGCTAAGACTGAACGTCGGAAGGTACGGCAAGCTAGAAATCCTCGAAGCCTGAGAGCGACATCCGGCAGGCCGGCAACGAGAGGGTGGTCAGGGTCGGGGACCGGCGGCGTCTTCCTGAGGAAGCTTAGAGCCAGAGTAAGCGAGAAGCCCACTGGGTTTGTCTGGATAGAAGAACACAGGCTCGCAGGATCGGGATATCCGGCGTCCAGGAGACAGTTGAGCTGGCTGAAGGAACAGGGAATCAGAACCGTGCTCACGCTCACCGAGCAGCCACTTCCGGCCCGCTGGCTTGAGGGACTCGGCCTGGATGTGCGCCACATTCCAATCAGGGACCATGCGAGACCGGACTTTGAGACCCTTCAAGAAGCAGCAGGCTTCATATCCGCAAACCTGTTGAAGGGGAATGCGACCCTTGTTCACTGCCTGGCAGGGCAGGGAAGGACGGGGTGCGTCTTGGCGGCCTACCTGGTCAAGAGCGAAGGGATGACGGCGTCGCAGGCTCTCAAGACGCTGAGACAGATCAAGCCCCAGTTCGTCGAGACGGCGCAGGAAGGGGCCGTTTTGGACTTCGGAGGGCACGCGTCCGGAGAAGCGGCAAGCGACCGAGAGGTCTCTCACTGAACGGTCACCCTGGGGTGGCCGGGTTATTTCACGAAGGGCCCTCCCCCACCCCGCATGGCCATGGAAAATTGTTTTAACGGGAACACTTCGCGCCAGTCTTGCCCCTATGCCTCGTTCTAGCCGCAGACTCGCGGCAATCATGTTCACTGACATCGTGGGATACACCGCGCTCAGCCAACGAGACGAGTCTCTCGCGTTGAGACTTCTGCGCAAGCACAGGGAAATCGTGAGGCCGGTGTTCAGCCGGTTTCGGGGCCACGAGGTCAAGAC
The DNA here is from genome assembly GCA_030038395.1 of Nitrososphaerales archaeon. Taxonomy (GTDB): domain Archaea; phylum Thermoproteota; class Nitrososphaeria; order Nitrososphaerales; family Gagatemarchaeaceae; genus UBA183. The sequence continues at coordinate 35,230 of JASHOZ010000013.1, read as the reverse complement.
AATGGGGGACGCGTTCCTTGTTGAGTTCGAGAGCGCACTCGATGCGACGAAGTGCGGCGTCGAGGTCCAGAAGGCGCTTCACGCGTACAACGCGCGCGCCACACGGAAGATACTCGTGAGAGTAGGGATACACATCGGCGACGTAGTGCATCAGAACGGCGATGTATATGGCGACGCGGTGAACATCGCTTCAAGAATCGAGACTCTCGCAAACGGGGAGGAGGTTTTCATCTCCGAGCAGGTGTACGACCAGGTCAGGAACAAGCTCCCCTATGCTCTCATAAAGTTCGAGTCGCAGAACCTCAAGAACGTCGCGTTTCCGGTCGACGTCTATAAGGTCCAGATGCCTTGGGAGGAGGAAGCGAGGAAGGCGCGCTCCGTCCCGGAACCGCAGACCATCAGCCTCGTCACCCGGTATCCGGCCGAGGACAGAATCAGCGAGAACGAGGCCATGAAGAAGCTCGTCTTGAAGCTCACCCTGAAGAACAAGATAGCGGTCGTGGCCCTCACCAACGACCCCGCGATTCCGAAGGCACTCGCCAAGTTCTCCGCTGAGGTAGACTACTCCAGAGGCGAGACTCTCCACATAGTGTCAGGCATCGAGACGGTGAAGGTGATCACAGACTCCAAGAACCTCGAGAAGCTGAAGACTGTCGTCGCCAAGAAGAGAATCCTAAGCGTGACGACAGACCTGGCCGAGATAGTGATCTCTCTCTCGGACTCCGTGATGAACATCCCAGGGGTCGTTGCGACCATCAGCACGCACCTTGCGCGGAACGGAGTGAACCTCGTAGAATACATCACCTGCAGCCCCCACGCGATCGTCGTGATTGAGGAGAAGGACGCTCTCAGATGCTACGAGCTGCTCGAAGAACTCGCCACTGGCGAGAAACAGCTCGCGGTCTAGCCCCGCGTGACCGGGCGGGTTACCGTGTTGGAGGGCGTAGCGTCCCACCGCGAGCATTCCTTTGGGTCATCCGAAGGGTCGCGAGACATTGACACCCGGCTGGAGCTCTGGGCCGGCTGCAACTGGACGGTTTCGCTGGGAGCAACTTCGCCCTCGTCAGTCCGTGCTCCGCGGTCTCACAGATGCTACACATTTCGGACTGAACTCTGACCCCTCGGGTCGAGGAGGCTCTCGTACATTCTAGCCCTCGTCCACAGATGGAGGCTTCTCACCAAGTACTGTCGGCGAGCCACCGTTCTCATGCTGTACGAGAGCGACCTGCTACCGAGGCTGGGAGCCGATCAGTTTTGACATCCTGCGCCTAGAGATGAAGTACGCGCCTCCAACGAGCAGGAGTGCCGCCGCCTGCCCGACGAACGTCTGGACGTTAGGGAAGACAGAGAACCAGAGGCCTGCCCACGCCGGCGTAGCCCGAAGCGCGGGAATGTTGGTTGTCCCTATCCAGCCGGCGAGCTGCATCTCGTTTACCTCCTCCCCCACCATCACGAAGAGCACCCCCGTGAGCATGGCGCCAGTCGTCACCATCATCCTCTTGTACGGAAGGTGCCTGTGCCCCAGGAAGGTCAGGTAGCCGGCGGCGACGGTCAGGACGAGACCCGCCGCCGCACCGTAGTACACGACCTTGGGCCCCATCTCGATGTAGTAACTCTGGAGAAAAAGCACGACCTCGACGGACTCGCGGTACACAGAGGCAAAGCCGAGGAGCACGAGGCCCACAAGCACTCGACGCGTGTTCTTGCCGACCTGCTGGGCCTCGGCGATGAACGACCTCTTGGCCCTCGTCTGCATGTTGATCCACCCGGACCAATAGACACCGTGGAAGAACCAGTTCATCACTATCAGAAGGACGACGACAGCGAACATACCGGTCGCAGCCTGAACGGCAAGCCCCCCATAGCTGACTATCAGCTCGCTCACGATAGAGATCGCGACGAACCAGGTGGCTACTCCGGCAAAGAAGCCGAGCCCTGCGCCGAGTTGGACAGGACGCTGGTACCCGTAGTCCTTCCCTTTCAGGCCGGCTATCAGGGCGGCCAAGACAAGAATGGACTCCAGACCTTCGCGGTTCACCAGGACAGCGATGTCGAGCGCTGCGATCGGGAAGGACGTGCTCGTTGTCGGGTTAGGGTTGCCCGCGGCCGTGATGCCCTGCCAGATCAGGACCGCGGCGATGACCCCCGCGCCGACCACGATCGCCGCGGTGCGGACGAACCGCCGCGAGTCAAAGCGCGGCATCTTTGGGTCTGCGCCGAGGCCACCCGAGCCCTCAGATGCAGGCATGTTCAGGGTATGCCCCCTGCGGCCGCCGTTGGTCGGTCACTTGGAATCCGAGGCAACCGTCTCGAGTATAACATACGTAATATTTATCGATGACGATGTTAACATGTTTTGTTAACAGTGTAATTTACGGGCATGGTTTAAGAAGACCCGAGAGGCGCGACTTCAAGTCGCCATGCCCAAAGGAAGAACCGCGGCCATCGGAAGTGAGGAACGGTTCATCCCGGTGGTCAGGGCTGCTCTCGCGCTGAGGATGGCGAGAGATGGGTTCGCAGGCAGCGAGATTGCCGCCTCGCTCGGAGTCTCTCGTTCGGCGGTTACACAGTATCTCAAGAAAACGAGGGGCAGGGCGGACGAGAGTTCGTCGAGCGTAGAGCAGTTGGTCGAGCCGCTCGCCGAGAAGGTGATCAGGCGGTCCGGCTCTGGCCTGGGGCCAGTCGAGATGGTCGAGCTGTTCGAGGCTGCCCGTCAGGTCGCGGTCGTCAGAGCAGGGAAGGGGATCGTCGCGAGCCGCCTGGAGGAGCCAAGCGGAAATAGCAAGTCCTTGGCGCTTCTGAGGGAGAGACTCCAGCTCGAGCTAGCCGCCGCAGAACAGTATCTCCAGCTTGCGAACAGGACAACGGACGACTACACCAAGCTCCTGCTGCGTATGATCGCGTCGGACAGTATCAGGCATGGCGACGTCGTCTCTCAAGTCATCTCCTGGCTGGAGTCAGACGGCAGAAGAGAGTTCGAGCTTCCCGGGAGGGACCTGCTTGAGAGCGTTCTGGCGCTGGAGGACTCGGCAAAGGAGGTGAGCCTGCGCGACAGCGTCAAGGTGGACCATCCGGTCGCCCGCATCCTGCTCGAATCCATCGACATAGACGAGGCAAAGCACGGGAAGATGGTGGCGAAGATGCTGGCTGTGAATGCGGCGAGTGGCGTGCGGGGCACGCGGCCTCACCGAAGCGAGAGAAGCAAGTAGTCTGGCCCGAGATACGGCGGGCCGAGCTGATGTGTAGCAGTGATCGTCGGGTCATCCCTATGACGTTACTACTTGGCATTGCTCAGCCTCGCGGCCAAGCGACTCTTCGCTCCCTCGCAAGTCATGCAATTACAGGCGGCTAACACTTAATTACCTGTGATTAGAAGGAGGGAGCACATGACCAACGTGCCGAGGACAGAGGCTACTGCAACATCCGCGACTCCTGATGCAGCGAGTCGCTCTCGCTCAGTTAGGAGAGTTCGAGCTTGAGCGGCACTTCTGGCGAGCTGAAGTACGCGCACCCCGAGGTCCTGGTCGACACAGAGTGGGTAAGCAACCACCTGAAGGACACCTCTGTCAGAGTGGCAGAAGTAGACTACGACCCGCTGGCCAACTATGGCGCAGGCCACATACCTGGCGCAGTGCTATTCGACTGGAAGAAGGACATGAACGACCCGCTGAACAGAGACATCCTCTCCAAGCAGCAGTTGGAGGAGTTGTTTGGCCGGAACGGCATAACGAAGGACACGACCGTTGTTCTCTATGGAGACTTCAACAACTGGTTCGCAGCCTACGCGTTCTGGGACCTCAAGTACTACGGGGTGAACAGCGTGAAGCTGATGAATGGCGGGAGGAAGAAGTGGTTGCTCGAGGACCGCCCGCTGACCAAGGACGTCACGGAATACCAGAGGACGCGCTACGTCGCGTCTGGGCCGGAGGAGAAGATCCGGGCATACAAGGACTACGTCAGCGCCTCGGTACGGTCCAGTGGCAAAGTGCTGGTCGATGTGAGGGGCCCCAAGGAGTTCACCGGCGAGGTTCTGGCACCGCCAGAGTACCCGACCGAACATGCTCAGAGAGGCGGACACATCCCCGGGGCGCAGAACATCCCGTGGGGGCAGGCAGTCAACGACGCGGACGGGACCTTCAAGACCAGGGCCCAACTCGACGAACTGTATAGGTCGAAGGGGGTGACCCCGGACAAGGAGGTCATAACATACTGCAGAATCGGAGAACGGTCGTCGTTCTCCTGGTTCGTCCTCAAATACCTGCTGGGCTTCCCCGAAGTGAAGAACTACGACGGGTCCTGGACCGAGTGGGGCAACTCAGTCAGATACCCTATCGAGAGGTGAGCCGGTGCGCCCGGCTCCCGCAGAAGGGCCGAGTGACCTCGAGAGTGGACACAGGCAAGGTCTCGCCGTATATTCGCCTGTACTGCACCGTGGCGGGCAGTCGCAACTTCGTCCACGAGCGGATTCGAGAGAGGCACAACGTGATGATGCGCTAGGATGACCTCGAGGAGTTGAAGGCTCTGTCCCAGTGCGAAGTCGTCCCGGTACCTCTCATGCGGTACGAGCTCAAGCTATACAACCAAGGAGAACGAGGTAAGGTGGATGGCGTGCGCCGCTGAGCGATTGGGTTTGCTTCGAGAGTCATCCTCTAGGCTTGTGCACGGGTGTGTAGGCCTAGCGTGAGAATTCTCGACTGCGAATACCCAGATGAGCTCCTATATGATGTGGAAGGCGGAATATGGGCACGTGGGTCTGACGGAACATTCGTCATCGGAGTCGCTCCTACCCTCGGGTGGACATCGGGAGGGTTCACATCGCTAAAGCTGAAGGTAGTTGGAACCCGGGTAGCCAAGGGAAAGACCTTGGGCTCCGTCGAAGGCCCGCGTCACTTCGACGTCGTACGAGCACCGTTTGACTGCCAGATTGTAGAGAGGAACACAGTGGTACTCGACAGCCCGCGCCTGGCAAACAAGAGCCCTTACGAAGAGGGATGGCTCGTTAAACTGACGCAGATCGGACAAGAGAGCTCGCTGACGACCCTGACTGAATGCGCGGCTAGCATCCGCGCCAAGCTCGTGGAATTGCGGGTCCACTGCTTCGCGGCCTTCCCAGACGTCGAAATGTACGAGATTGGGGTCGAGTGCGCCGCTGTGCTGTCGAGGCTGAACGAACTCATGCTCGGCTCTCCTCCCGAGACGACCGTCCATCTGGTCTCCGACGACCCTGGCGCAGCGATCGAGATGGAGAGATGGCAGGTACAGACAGGGAACCTCCTGCTGGAGTCCAAGCGCGACGGGACACTCTTTCACTTCGTCGTGAGGAAGAGCGGAGGAACGAAGTAGGTTTCCGCTCGATTAGGTCACCAGCACGGCGATATGTGAGACTCCAGCCCGTGGTGCTGGAGGCAGACAGGCTCCGCCCGACATTGCCCGGGCCATTGCCGAAGATAGGAAGTTGGAGAGCGTCAGACTGGGTGACCCTATCCAGCCACCTACGCGCGGCTCGCTCGCAGTTCTTGTGCATCGCCGGAGGTGTCCGCGGCTCAAGAGCCCAGTACCCACAGGGCCGCCAGTAGACTCACCATGTATGCGAGTCAATGCGGGGGGTGGGATTTGAACCCACGAACCCCTAAGGGATGGGAGCCTCAGTCCCACGCCGTTGACCATGCTGGGCGACCCCCGCACTGAGTTGCGGGGCCCGAACCCAATTCTAAAACTCTTTTGAGAATGCCTCATGGAGCGCGGCCCGTGACCGGCTGGAGAGCCATCAGAGGAAGCGAACCGGAGCTGGAGTTGCTGACAGGCGTCAAATGCGTCGCCTGCGGGTCTGTCTTCGACGCCTGCGTTCCGCAGTCGGTCTGCAGGAAGTGCGGCTCCATGCTCAGCGCGACGTATGACGTCGAGGCCCTGAAGGAGGGGTTCACAACCTCGTCTCTCGTTGGGAGAGAGGCAAGCCTGTGGCGCTACAGAGAAGTCCTGCCGGTCGTCCTCGACACGAACATCGTTTCTCTCGGAGAGGGGTTCTCCCCAATCATCAGGCTCGGCGGCGGGCCACTTCTCGTAAAGGACGACGGAGTGCTGCCCACGGGAACGTTCAAGGCGAGAGGGATGTCGGTGGCGGTTTCGAAGGCCAAAGAACTCGGCATCTCATGCATGGCCCTCCCATCTGCGGGCAACGCGGGGGCCGCGTTGGCGTGCTACGCCGCGGTCGCAGGCGTGCGGGCGAGGGTGTACATGCCGACCGACGCTCCCGAGTCCAACGCCAAGGAGTGCCGGGCATATGGTGCCGAGCTGGTGTTTGTGGAGGGGAACATCAGCGACGCTGCGCAGAAGATGGCTGACGATGCCGGAGGATGGTTCGACGTCTCCACTCTGAAGGAGCCGTACAGGCTGGAAGGGAAGAAGACGATGGGGTATGAGATCGCTGAGCAGTTGCGGTTCATGCTCCCCGACGTAATAGTCTACCCGACCGGTGGAGGAACCGGCCTGCTCGGGATGTGGAAAGCCTTCGGCGAGATGGAGCAGCTGGGGTGGGTGGGGGGAGCCAGGCCGAGGATGGTGTCCGTCCAGTCGGAGAGCTGCAAACCACTGGTCGAAGCCTTCAGCGCTGGAAGGGAGACTCTCGGGGAGCCGGTCTCGTGCGGGTCGACGGTGGCCAGCGGATTGAGGGTGCCCAAACCGTTCGCTGCGAGGGAGATCCTCAGGGTGCTAAAGGAGAGCGATGGCTTAGCCGTTGCGGTGGCAGACGAGAGCATCCTGCAAGCGATGCGCAGTCTGGCGCGGCAGGGAGTCTTCGCCTGTCCAGAAGGCGCGGCCACATACGCCGCATATGAGAAGCTCCTTGAGGAGGGGACGGTGGGCAGAGACGAGAGAGCCTTGCTTTACAACACGGGAACCGGGCTGAAGTACCTAGGGCTGTACCAGTGACGAGGTGCTCGCCATAAGGACGAGGGATGCCCACCCCGCCGAGCGGCTCACGATTTTAAATGGGTCGCATCTCAGGCGGCATCGAGCCAGCGTAGCTCAGCCTGGTCAGAGCACTCCCGTTTCAAGGGGCTCAGTTGCCTCGTAAGCAAGGGGTCCCGCGTCCGAATCGCGGCGCTGGCTTTCTCTCCCAAGCCATCCCTGCTCCATGTTCGTGCAGCCGAGGCTGAACTCGGAGCCATTCGCAGCGGGTTGGGAGCCGACGCCCTACCACTTTTCGTGGTGGACTACCTGCTCGACAGGCCGCCTGCCACGCTTCAGTGACGGCGACTTCTTGTCCCTCGCAGGGTGGCCTATCGATATCACCCCGACTGGGTGGAAGTGCTTCGGTATACCCACGAGTTTCCTAATCCCGGCGGGGTCTGTCGCTCCCGAGAAGGCTGCCGCGAGCCCGGCATCGACCGCTGCCAGCAATATGATCATGCACCCCGCGCCGATGTCGAAGAACCAGTACGGCGTAGGCCATTCAATCTCCTTGCCATCCTGGAGCTTGTCCGGCTCGTTGTACCGGTCGTGGTAGAGCTTCTCGCTCACACATGGGATTATTGCGACGGGAGACTCCGAGATCCAGTGGTGGAAGCCCGCGCCGACGTACTCGGTTTCCCCCTGCAAGATGGCGAGCCTCCTCTTCATCTCCGGTTGCGTGACCACAACATAGGCGCTTCCCTGCGAGAACCCTGCGCTCGGGGCGTGCTGGGCGAGCTCCAGAATCCGTGTGACGACCTCGGCCCCTACAGGTCCCTTCGTAAAGTGCCTGACCATGCGCCTCTTCCGTACCGTCTGTTCGAACTCCAACGCCAACGGTCCGGTTGCACGCCTAGTTAGCTTTGCCAAGAAAGCTTTAACGAACGAACGAGACTCGTGCCTGGCCAAGGTTGGAAGGACACCCACGTGCGCCTGCTGGGCCTGTTGCAATCATGGGCGGCGTCTCTGCGGCTGTACTGGCGACTCTCTCATATGCCAGTGCGCAGAGGTCGTTCGCGGTAGCGACTCAAGGGCTTGTGAACGGCCCTGACACCGTCGCGGCAGCCTACCTTGTCGCGATGGCTGCGGCGGTTGTTGCAGTTGTTCTAGGTTCATGGAAGATTGTTTCTGGGAGGGTCGAAGTGGTGAGGGCGCAGGGGTTCGCGCCAGTCTCTCCAGGGTGGTCTGTCCCTTATGTCCTCTCAGTTAGGAGATACAGGCGCCTCTTTGCGGTGTCCGCCGCTCTGTATGCGGCGTTCTACGCCGTGATAACGAGCATGGTGGTCTACCAACCGACGGTTGACTTCGCACAGACATACGGTGTCTCGGTTCCGTCGGCCATCCTGACGCCGCGCGGAGCGCCGCTGTATGCCCCGGATCTGATTGTCTATCTCCCCGCCCACGTCGGCATCCAACTCATCCCTCTGACGGTCATACTGCTCATCGTGATCTCGACCCTCGTGGGTCTCAACCTGGCCGTCTCCGCCTTCGCGTTCGACAGCAGGGCGAGAGGACAAGCGCGCGGCGTCACCGGCATGCTCGGCGCCGCCGTAGGGCTGTTCACTGGATGTCCCACCTGCGCGGGAATATTCTTCGCCAACACGCTCGGGGGGTCCGGGGCGGCGTCGTTCGCGACACTGCTCGGTTACTACCAGCCTGCCTTCATACTGCTGAGCCTCCCTGTCCTGATTCTGACCCTCTATCTGACATCGAGGAGCCTGTCCAGGGTCTACAGAGAGGGATGCGTCAGGTTGAACGCCGGACTAGGGTGAGTCCCCGCGTATGTCGCCCATCACTCGGGCGGAAGCTCTTTGTACGCCAGCGAGATGTCAACCCCTCGGCGCATATAGTACCTCTTCGAGCCCATGTATATCGCCGCGCCGAAGATGAAAGAGAAGATCACGAAGCCGTACGTCAGAGTGTTAAGGCTCCAGACCGCCGGGTTTGAGACGAACTCCCAAGAGATGAAGGCGAACACCCCGAAATCCAGAAGCCCAGCCACGCTGAGTATCAGCCTCGCCGACCCTGTCTCGTTCTTGAGGGCGTGTGCAGTCGCAGTCAGACCGATGAACATGAAGTATATCATTGCAGCTATGATGGCTCCGAAGAGGGCGGAGACCGTCCCATAGTAGTACGCCGCGAGCCCGACCAGAGTCACGGTAGCCACCAAGTCGATCACGTGCGCGACCACCGGTGAGCCGAAACGAGAGTTCACCGATGAGATCCGCGCCGGGAGGAACCTGTCGAAGGACTGCGCAAGCAGATACCGGGAGATGACGATAATTCCGTACGCGAGGATTCCGACGTTCCAGATTATCCACCCCAGTCCTATCAGCCATGCGAGGTACGAGTTGCCGGCTACCCCCATCGCGAGCGTCCAGAAGTTGAAGGTGTAGTACACGGAGATCGACCACGACTTGAAGGCTTGGTTGATGAATGGAACACCCCCTACATAGTAGAGCGTGGCGAAGGAGGAAGTCAGAAGGACGAGCGCGATTACCGCCGATATGGGGATGTTCCACCTGAGCGCGGCCTTCCCCTTGATTTCAGAGGCGACGGCGGGCGCGGCGTTCACCCACGGATACGCAAACGCGAAGATCAGCGGCATGAGGAACAGGGCCGGTGTTATCCAGTTCGAAGATGATGTGAAAGTGCCTACAATCGCGCTGTACGTGAGGTTGGTCCCGGCCGGCGCGATGTCGGTGTACCCGCTCGGAACGTATGAGCTCACCGACCATCCCGATGAATTGACGTAGTTCACGACGGCGCTGTGCCCTGCCCACAGGAGTGTCGCGATCGCGATCAACAGCGTGGCGATGCCGAAGATCGTCAGTGCGGAAACGAGCTTGTAGCCGGCTCTCGGCTTGAAGACGTTGATCGCTATCAGTGCTATGAAGATCAGAGCGCCGACTTCGAATTGCGGCAGCGGGGTCCCTCCCGAGTTGCCCGGAAGCGACAGGCCCAGGAGAGTGTTGTTTGCGAACCCCGACTGGATGAAGCCGACTGCCCCTATCGCGAACACGGTACTCAACACGATGAGCGCTAAGTAGGCTGTGGTCTCGAGGGTGTATCCCATGAACGAAAGCGAACTCCCCCAGAGCCCCCCGAAGGTCCTTGAGATCCAGACATAGTCGCCCCCCGTCCTCGGGAACCTGCGGGTCATCATCGTGTACACGACGAACTGGGGGACGGCTATGACGAAGCCCAGAAGGCACGTGTAGACGAAGTTCAGCCCGAGAATGCTCGGAATCAGATACCCGTAGAGCCCGACGACGCCCAGAAGCGCTCCTATGGACATGTTGCTGAGGTTCAGAGCGATTGTGTCGAAGAACGAGGCGCTCTTGACCATCCCCGTGCTCTCCCTGACAAAGACCTGGGGTTGGGTTCGCTGAGCCTCTGCCGGCTCAGAACCTGACAATGAATGAGTTGAAAAATGCTGGATATTTAACGGCGCTTTAACGCGCTCTTGGCAAAAGCAGCCAAGTCTGGTAAGGTCAGTAGCCTATTTCGGAGCTCGGGCGCAAGTGCCTCATAGACTTCACTCTCCCGCAGCGCGTGCACCTGTAGAGCCCTCTACCTCTCGGGTTGTAGTTCCTAGAGTCGCCTACCGCTTCGTGCTCGGTCCTCATCATGCACCTTTCGCACCAGCGATACTCGCCCAAGCCGGTCGGCACGATGTGGGCCACGCCAAAAGCATTTATCGAGCAAGGCGACACTCTGGCTGTCGCAATTGAACTGATCGTTGCCAGGGTCTTCCTCCTCATCACGGGATCCCTGGCCGTTGCCTTTTCGTCGAGATCCCAGGCGTCGCGCGGCGCGACTGGGGCCGGCGTGGTTCTCATCGGTCCTATCCCGGTCGCGTTTGGCTCCGACGGCAGATGGGTCAGCCTAGCGGTCGCTCTGGCGGTAGTGCTTGTCGTTCTAGACGTGGGCGTTCGCGCGGTGTAGCAGTTGCGAGCCCTGACGGCATTGGGGCTTGTCATCATGCCGATAGAATCTGTTAGTGGCAAGCAGCACACTCGCCGGCGGGGTCCTCTTCGTAGGCACGGTGTTGATTGCGTTTAGGTCAGGTCCAGATAGACCAGCACTCGTGGTGGCTTCCGTTGTCATAGGCAGGTGCATCATCGTGCCGACGACCTTCTGGGGGTGCCGCGTCTCAACGGAGACGCGAAGCGAGGACGAGCCGGTCTCGTGAGGTCGTCGACTCGCCCTCAGGATATCGATTTAAATAGGAAGAACCCCGAAGATTGTCGAACATGCAGAAGACTCAGCCGCTGGTGAACTTCACCCCGTTAGCGAGGGAGAAGCTCGTCGAAGTACTTGACTCCGAAAAGGCCTCCGACTCGTACCTTAGGATTGAGGTATACGAAGGTGGAGGGTGCGCATGCAGCGGGGGCTACAGGTACGCCCTGAGCCTCGAGGAGAAACCGAAGGAGTCGGACGTTGTTGAAGAGGTAGGTGGGCTCAAGGTGATGACTGGAAGGGGGGAAGCCGATCTCATCAGAGGCTCCAGGATCGACTTCGTCGAGTCCTTGCAGAGGACGGGCTTCAAGATAGAGAATCCGAACGTCCACGCCGAAGCATGTGGCTGCGGCGGACACTGACTACGACGCCTCGCCGTGGCAGATACCGATCGCCCTCGGCTCCAATTCGTTTGACATTAGGATTCACGGGGGACAGTGCGAGGAGCCAGCGACACGGACTCTGGCGGTTTCCGTTCGTACATCATCTGAACAAGTGAAAATGCCGCTGTCTCAACTAGGCCCTGAGAGACAAGGACGACTAGAAATCGGACAGCAAAGAAAAGCGCCGGTCAGGTTGACGCGGTTGGTCGAGCGAAATCACCGCCGAACGGTGCTAGGCGGGAGGAAATCGCGTCTGCGACCGCCTGAGGATGCGGTACATCCTTCATCGCCTCCGCGCCTCCCCCGCCCATGATCTTCACATGCCCCCCTCCCGCTCTTTACTACCAGGAAGACTGTTCCACAGTGGAAGCGGCGGGCGAGCATCCCCTGCACGACGGCCAACTCCGCCATGTCGGCGAATCCCACAGTTCGGCTGGCCCGCAGCCACGGAGCGATGGTGACCCCCTGCTCATCTATTGTGTAGAGTGTGAAGTGTTTGGACATGACATAGACGTCTCCGACCTTCGGGTCGACTGCAATGAGCGTGCTGTAGTCGGTCGCTATAACCAAGAGCCCCGGATCGCCTCCCAGTCGCCCTAGGCCCTGCGCTTCCGAGCACCCTCTTGAAGGAGGAGGTCGCAGACTCCCTTGTGTCTGAATTTCAGACTGAGCCCCTAGCGTCCACGCCGAGCCGTACGACTGCGGTGGGCAGAGGGCAACACATTCACTCCGGCCGCCGAACACTTTAGAAGAAAGCGCCTTCGTTCCGAGAAACATGAAGTACGTCGAAGGGTCGAAGAGGGTGTTCCTGGACACGGGGACGCGCTTCCCCCGCGAGATGATCTGGGCCGTCGGGGCCGTCAAGTTCTCCGCAGCGAAATCTAATGTCGCGCTGGGTCTCATGGACGCAGAAACAGGCGGGGTGATACAGGACACCGCACGGGAGCTGATGAACGGGGTGCACGACCCCATGGTCACCGTAGACGTGTACCAGACGGGGTCCGGGACGGGACTGAACATGAATGCGAACGAGCTGCTCGCAGAGTTAGCGACTTCGGAGCTCGGGCGCCCTGTCCACCCGAACGACCACGTCAACATGAGCCAGTCTTCCAACGACGTCGGACCCACCGCCGTCAGGGTCGCGGCCGCGTGCACTGTCAAGCAGGAGGTCGTCCCAGCGCTGCAGACGATTGTAAAGAGCCTGAACGGTCTGTCTGGAAGGACGAAAGGCGTCTACAAGTCGGGAAGGACTCACCTACGCGACGCGCTCCCGGTGACGATGGGCCAGGAGTTCCAGGCCTACGCCGACGCCTTCAAGCGAGACATGAAAATCCTCGAAGACACCGCTGAACACCTCCTCGACCTTCCCATCGGGGGCACCGCCGTCGGAACTGGCCTCAACGCCGACCCCAGGTTCGGGGGGATGGTCGCGAAGGAGGTCGCAGGCCTCAGCGGCCTGGGTTTCAGGAGCGCAGACGACAAGTTCCTGCCCACCAGGCTGCTTACAGACGTCTCGTCCGTCAGCGGCGTCCTGCGTACGATCAGCCTTGACCTCTACAGGCTCTGCCAGGACCTGAGGCTGATGTTCTCCGGTCCCCTCACAGGGCTCGGCGAGGTCGACATCCCCACGCAGGAGGAGGTCGCGGGGAGCAGCATCATGCCCGGCAAGACCAATCCTGTCACGGTCGAGAGCGCTCTCCTAGCGTGTGCAGAGGTGGTAGGCCTCGATGGGGCGAACGCCTTCGCTTCGATGCTTGGCGAGTTCGAGCTGACGATGGGGGTCCCGCTGATGGGCTACAACATCGTCCTGCAGTCCAAGCTACTCGCAGAGGCGCTGCGCAAAGTCGCAGTCCTCGTCGTGGACGGAATCGTGCCCAACTCGAAACGGGCGGCCGGCTACGCGGAGAGCAGCCCCGCCTTGATCACGGTGATCTCACCCAAAGTAGGGTACGACAAGGCCGCTATCCTGGGGAAGGAGTTGGCGAAGGGCGTCCCGATAAGAGTCGCGCTCAAAGGACTCGGCTTCTCCGAGAAGGAGATAGAGACGATCCTTGACATGAAGAGCCTAGTCGGACCAGGGATTCCTGCAAAGAAGCTCTGACCGTTTGCACTGGAAAACCGACGTCTTCAGCGGCGTGCCTTGACGCCGATTTTGTCCATCAGCTTTCCCAGCTCGGAATCGTCCGCAGCATCCATCCTGAGGTAACGGAGAATCTCCGCTTCGTCCAGCCCCACCTTCCTCGCCTCCGCGACTGTGCACCGGTACGCTTCGAGTTCCGTCGGGCGCTCGACGTACTCGAACGCCTGGTCGTACAGGTCGCGCCCCTCGAGGAACTGGCAGACGTGGACGAGCACGTGAATCACGTCCAAGTAAAGGAAGTCAGCCTTCGCACCCTTGAGGTGCTTGACGCCGACGCATATCGTGCCCGTGTCTCTATCGAACCACAGACCGGAGTCGTTGGGTTCGACGCTTAGCTTCAGGTGCGCCATTGTCTTGCTCATCTCCGAGCGGGAGCCGAAGACCTTCATTAGAGACGAAGACGACTCGAGGCCGCCGAAGACGTCAGTGAGCCTGTACTCACCTATCTCCGCATCACGCCTGACGCGGAAGTTCCTCACTCGCATCCTGCGGATGTGTGGACTGCTGGGCCAACAAAAGACCCAAGCTCAAAAAACGTTCACACCATGGACTTCTTGGACTCCTCGGATGCGGTCTTTCAGGAGGAGTGCTCTCCGGCGCGTATCAAGCGCACGCTGTAGAGGAGGGGACCGGTTTATGTCTCGCCCGTAGGTCAGTGTCTGGGGGGTCAATTGATAGCATCGCTGAGCGGAATAAGGGGCGTCCTCAACGCGGACTTGACCCTTGACGATATCGCGCGTTTCGTCGGCAACTTCGCGGGCGCCTCGGGGGCTGACGAGATCCTGATAGCCAGGGACACTCGGCGGACGGGCCCGGTAATCAGCCGGACAGTAGTCGCTGCGCTGATGTCAAAAGGGGTCGACGTCTATGACCTCGGGGTCGTTTCTACTCCCGCACTGTTCAGAACCAGCCGCGTTCTGGAGAGACCCGCGATCATGGTCACAGCTTCTCATAACGAGCCTGAGTTCAACGGGCTGAAGTTCATCGTCGGGGGAAGGGGAATCGCGCAGGAGATGTTCGAGGAGGTGGTCGGCGCGAAGCGGGACGGACCGCCACGCGCGGCGAGCGGGGTCCTTCGCCCCGCACCCCCGCCGTCCTATGTGGACGACCTTGCCAAGATGTTCGGCGACAAGCGTTGCAAAGGCGCGAGGGTTGCGCTGGACCTGTGCGGAGGAGCAGCGATCGTCCACGCCCCAACTCTCCTCCGGAGGCTGGGATGTGAGGTCTACAGCATCAACGACGTGCCGGGGATCTTTAGTCGCAGAGTGGACCCCTCGGTCGACGAGCTCGCCTCCCTGAAGGACTTGGTGGTCAAGAAGGGGTGCGATATCGGACTGGGGTTCGACTGCGACGGCGATCGCCTGGTGATTGTCGACTCTGGAGGGCGGAAGAGAAGCGGAGACTACATGCTCACCTTCGCCGTCACGGAGCTCCTCAGGGAGACTGAGAACAGCAATGTCGTGGTCTCCATGGATACGACCCAGGCTGTAGACGACGTCGTGCGAGAGGCTGGGGGGCACGTCTTCAGGTCGAAGGTCGGAGAAGCGAACGTAGTGCGCCGCATGGTGGAGTCAGGGGCTCGCATCGGGGGGGAGGGGAGCAGCGGCGGCCTGATCGACGGCGCTTTCAACGACTGCAGGGACTCGATGCTCGCTGCGCTGGTCATCGTACGCGCGCTCCGAGACAGAGGACGCCGGTCATACGAGGAGGTCCCCTCATACAGCCAAGAGAGAGTGGTCGTCCGTGTGCCAAAGGCAAAGGCGCAGAGGTCATTCCGGAGGTTCGTCCAGAAGTACGCGGACGCCGATACGACGGATGGGGTGAAGGTGTTTCTGGGGAAGCGGTCGTGGGTCCTGATGAGAGTCTCCGGGACCGAGGACATAGTGAGAGTTTCGGCCGAAGCCGAGACGGCGCGCGAAGCTCAGCGCAACGCCAAGGCTTTCGCGGCGAAGCTGGTGGAGCTGAGCGGGTAGCACGCCTGACGAAGAGCGAGTTATCGACACGATCGTGCGTGCCGCTAGGAGAGTCCCGCGCGGATACTGGAAGATTGGCGACGACGTGGCGGTCATCCGCGGTGGCAGGGGGAGAGTGGTCCTGAAGGTCGACATGCTCGTGGAGGAGACGGACGTCCCCCCAGGGATGAACCACCGCCAGGCGGCGCGGAAGGCCGTCGCCATGTGCGTAAGTGACTTCGCCGCCAAGGGCGTAAGACCAGACTCGTTCATGGTCTCTCTCGGGCTCAGGAGAGGGACCTCGCAGGCGAAAGCCGCCATGCTGGCAAGAGGGTTCAGGGATGCCCAAGATGAGTGGGGGTTGAACATGGTCGGAGGCGACACGAACGAAGCGGGTCAGCTCGTTATCGACTGCACTATGGTCGGCTTCGCGGAGAGGGTCGTCGGGCGAAGGGGCGCGAGGCCGGGAGACGTAGCGGTCGTTACTGGCTCCTTCGGATATCCACCTTCGGGGCTTGCAATTATGGCTGCGGGAGCGAAGGCCGAGAGGGGGTTCAGGGCAAGAGCGCTGAAGACGGTCGTCCGTCCCACCCCCCAGCTCGGCGTCGGTCTTGCGCTCTCGAGGTATCTGACCTCGTCTATGGACTCGAGCGATGGCCTAGCCAGAAGTATCCACACGCTTGCCGCCGAGAGCGGCGTCGGCTTCGACCTCGACCAGCTCCCAGTCGCCAGGGGAGTTGCCGAGTTCGCGGAGATGAACTCCCTTTCGATGAGAGACCTGGTGCTGGCAGGGGGCGAAGAGTACGTCATCGTGGGGACGGTCGGAGCGCGCAGTCTCCGCGCGGCCGCCAAGGCGGCCTCCGCAGCCGGGGGGGAGCTCATTCAGATCGGACATGTCACTTCGGAGGTGGGGGAGGTCCATCTACGAGAGGGAGGGTCGATGACGCGCGTCGCCGACAAGGGGTGGACGCACCTAGCGTGACGCGCTCCTTACCACCTTGACGAATTTCTTGACGAGAGTCTCCGCGCGTTCCTGGCCGTCCGACTCTGCGAAGACCCGAACGAGCGGTTCCGTGCCGCTCGGCCTTACGAGCACCCAGGAGTGCTCGTCCGTCCATGCCTTCACTCCGTCTACTCGCTCGACCTGACCTCTGGCCTCGCGCCCGACGGCCTTCATGATCGCCTCCAACCTGTTCCTGTCGATGTCCACCTTCGCCTTGGCCTGGTAGTATTTCGGAACTGAGAAGGAAATCGCTTTGGAGAAGGCCACTCCTCTCGCAGCGAGGCATTCGAGCATGAGCGCCGTCGTCATCCCCCCGTCCCGGACGGGTATGTGCGGAAGATACATGCACCCCCCGTTCTCCTCGAACCCGAAGACAGCCCTTCTCTCGAGCATCGTCCTTGATATGTCTACGCTCCCCACCCTTGTCCTGAAGACTCTGGCGCCCCTCCTCTTCGCGACAACTTCGATCGCCTGGCTCGAGCTCACGGAGGTGACGACGGTGTCCCCGGGGCGCTTCTCCAGGACGTAGTCAGCAATCAGGCAGCCGGTCTGATCCCCCCAGAGGACTCTACCCTCCTCGTCACAGAAGATCGACCTGTCCCCGTCCCCGTCGTAAGCCACCCCCAAGTCCGCCCCTGATGCCCTCACCGCTCCGGCGAGCTCGGACAGCGTGTCGGGCGTGGGCTCAGGGCCCCGGCCTGGGAAGTCGCCGTCCACCACCGAGTTTATCGTGATCAGCTTGCAACCCAGGGCATCGGCAAGGTATGGGGCGGCGACGCACTGGGCGCCGTTACCGGGGTCCATCACAACGGTGAACCTTCTCCCTGAGACGAGCTTCGCGTTGACGTGTGAGATGACCCCGTTGATGTAGTTCCTCACCACCGAAGGCTCTGGCCTGGCAGCGCCGACGGACTTCCAATCCGCCCTCGTCTGCGCCCTTTCGAAGAAGACCTTCTCGATGCGCTGCTCGTCCAGCCTAGGGACCTCGACGCCGTCTGGTCCGACGACCTTCAGGCCGTTGTACTGCGGCGGGTTGTGAGATGCTGTGACCATGACGCCCCCCTTGAAGCCCATCGACTTCGCCGCCAACTGCAGCGCTGGAGTGGGGACCAGCCCGGCCTCTGCAACGTCGGCGCCCGAGCTCATCAGCCCGGAGACTGCCGCGTTCGACAGGGCCGGACTTGAGTTCCTGCCGTCGTGCCCGAGGATCATCGGACCCCCGCCGAAGTAAGTGCCAACGGCCTCGCTCAGACCTATCACGAAGTCCAGGTCGTGAGAGACCCCGGGCACGAATCTCACCCCGTTGGTCCCGAAGAGCCGCTGCTGCACTGCGGCCAAGGCGCCTGTTCTGACCCGCACGCGAGAAAAACGTTGCTGAAGGCATCCGACTGAAGCGGGAATCCATCGGAAAGGCTTATGTCGAATTGGTGGTGCCCAAGGCTTTGGGCCCGTAGCGCAGTACGGATAGCGCGGCAGAGCGTCACGCCGATCCTTCTAAGCTGTAGAGAGCCGAGGCTCGCAGAGGTCGTGGGTTCAAATCCCACCGGGCCCGTTTTGCATCCTGCACGCGGCGTCTGGGACGGCTAAGCGGATGGGTCGAGACTGTCCGGTTGCGGGTCTGACGAGGCCGACTCCGGAGAAGTCTCTTGTCGGCGTGGGTCGCACGTCCGGCGCACTCGTCAGTTTGCCCGACTGAGACAGATGCGCGGCGCGCCGTGTGACAGATATATGGCACGAGGCACCCGCATGAGGCATGGCGGCTAGGCGTCAGGGTGGCATCTCGATGCAGAGGCACCCGCGGTGAGGTTCGGAATCTATGGCCGGAACAAGCGCCGGGTCCTAACGATCATACTGCTGCTCCTCCTCGTTGCGTCGGCGATCGTGACGATTCTACTGACGGCGATCTAGAGCGTGTGAGAGCCGTCCGCACCCTGTCGTCAGATCGTCACTCCCAAGCTGACCCTGATGGCGTACCCGAATAGGTATAGTGCGACTGTCACTCCGAGCATTATGATGAGTATCTCCGTGAAGTCCTTCGTAAAGGGCTTGCCGGAGATCACCGTGCTGTAGTACGTAGTAAGCGTGAGGATCACTACCGCGAGGCTGAGCGAGGCGGCCAAGGCGTAGACCATGACCCCGGTCAGGAAGTAAGGCGTCGCCAGTATCACGGCAGTCACGAAGTACGACACCCCCGTGTACAGCGCGCTCAGGCGGGCCGAGCCCTGAAAGCCCTGCTTCGCCTGTGCGAAGGCGGCTGAGGCCATCGCCAGGGAGGCCGCTGCGCCGGCCACGACCCCGGCGAGCCCCGCGTATTCCGTCTTGTTGTATATCCCAAGCGACCCGGCGTGGATGCCGGTGATTTCCACCAGCGCGTCAGCGAGCCCGAGGACGATGAAGGAGATGTAACGGATGGTCGAGCTCTCGATCTTGCGCGCGAATTCCTTCTCGTGCTCGACCTCGTCCGCAACCATGCTGTCGAACGCGGGCTTGTCGGCGTCGGGGATCATCCCTGCCAGCGCCTTGTACCTCTCGACGACCGACGACTCGTGCCTGTCGAGATATCTGGACGCGAAGGTGAGACCGAGCACTCTTCTGAGGAAGAGCACCCAGTATAGCTTCACCCTATCCAGCCTGGGTTTGGCATCAGGCGCGTACTTCCTCCAGAACTCGTAGTGACCGTTCTCGGTGACCGAGAGCTGGGTCAGAACCGAGGCGAAGGGGCTCCCCCCGACGACCGTCCTGGAGAGACGCTCGTAGATCCTCGAGTCGGTATACTCGTCTGACATGCGCTCCGCTGCCTCCCTCGCGAGCTCCGAATCCCGGTCTGTCACACTTCGTCGCATCGTTCGGGCCGACTTGCCGTATATGAATCCTGACGGCTTCGGCGCGGGAGAGTGGCCTGGGCTACTGCAGATAGAATGCGGGCTTCATCGGCAGCGCATCCTTGGCTCTGTTGCCGGGGTCGGCCGTCCCCTTCCCTCCCGCCCTCTGGACGACGACAGTGACGCCCAGCTCTTGAGACATGAAGTGGGAGGCGGCAGACAGGCCCGCGAACTCGTCGAAGCTGCTCTGGGCCAGATACTTGGTGACCGCCTGCTCCCCCAGCTCGAAACCCAGCTTGAAGACTCTGTCGGGCCCTATCTTCAGAGAGGAGTACTTCTTGACGATCTGCCCGACGCTCTCGCCCCTCTGCTTGGCCCGCAGCAGGTCGGCGAAGTAGCTCTTCGCCTCGTCCGACGACACGTAGACGTTCAGCCGCGAGTGTTCTCCCTTCACGACCTTGAGCACACTTCTCGCGTCCTCGACCACTCTGCCGACGACCGCCTCTGCCAGCTCAGCCCCCTCGTCCAGCGGGAAGTCCGACAGCGATGGCCAGTCGGCCTGGCATGCGAGACCCTTGTTCTTCAGCTCGCGGTTGAGTTCTTCGGCCACGAACGGCGCAAAGGGCGCGATCATTCTCAACCATGCATTGAAGACGTCAGCCAGAGTCTCCTTCCTGGGCGTCTCGGTCCTGCGGAGATAGTATCTGACGTCGTTCCATGTGTCCTGGAACACGGTCGCCGCCGCGCGCCTGATCTTCATCTCCTCCAGCGCCTGCGTCGTCGTCGCTATCCTCCTGTGCACTGAAGAGAGGAGCCAGGAGTCCGCCGCTTCCTTCTGGCGGGAGGTCGCGGCCCTCAGGCTCTTCCTGACGAACGGGATGACAGACTCGACCTTCCCCTTCGCGTCATCGGCGTTTCGCTCGCGCCAGTCCGCGTCGTCCATTCCGTCCGCCGTGAGCGCGAGGGCGAGCCTGAACCCGTCGGCGCCGTACTTTTCGAGCGCCCCGTGCCACGTGACGAAGTTGCCCTTCGTCTTGCTCATCTTCTTCCCCTCGACCATGATCATCCCGTTCACGCCGATTCCTCTGGGCCACTGCTTCTCGGGGAATAGCGCGGCGTGGTGGAACGCGAAGAACGTCAGGTGGTTGGGGATGAGCTCCTTCGCGGAGTTTCTTAGGTCCACAGGATACCAGTAGGAGAACTCCGCCCTCAGGTCTTTCAGGCGCTTCTCGGTCATCTTCACGCTCTTCGAGAGGTTGGCTGGGCTTCCCCTGCCGTAGAATATGTATTCGAACACCTCTGGCGTGAGGCTCTCCGTGTCGACCTTCTCTAGGTTGACGAATTTGCTGATGGCGTAGAAGGCCATGTAGACCGTCGAGTCGCTGAGGGTCTCGACGATCCACTCCTTGTCCCACGGGAGTTTTGTCCCCATGCCAGAGCGTCTGGCGCACGGCCAGTCGTTCAGCCACTCTATGGTCGAGTAGAACCACGCCCTCGCGTCCTCCGGGAAGACCCGGGCCCGCTCGACGACTTCTCGCGCCTTCGCCTTCCACTGAGGGTTCGAGTAGTTCAGAAACCACTGGTTCTCGAGTATCCTGACGTGGCAGCGCGTCCCGCAGCGGCAGACGACCTTCTCGGGGAGCTCCAGCATCTTCCCCAGCCTGCCGGTCTTCGCCAGCAGTTCGACCGCTTTGGCCTTGGCCTCCCTCACCGTGAGCCCTGACAGGGGCCCCGAAGCGCGCGTCATCACTCCTCTGTGGAACTCGGCACTGTAGAGCTCCTTCGTGGCCTCGTCGAGCCGCCCGTCGAGGGAGTCGACCGCGCCGCACTTCTTCGCCGCGTCTTCGGCCGGGACGTCGGAGTATCCTTGGAGGGAGACAATGGTTATCGGGCGAATGCCGGCGGCGATCTCCTTGACAGGCCTCGGCGGGTTAGCCCTCCCCTGCTGGATGTCCCTGAGCGCCATAAGGTCGTACGGTGCGTCGGCTGGGACGCTGTACACTACGCCCGTGGCGACGGCCTCGTCTACGAACTTGGCCGGGAGCACCGGGAGGGAGCTTCCCGTGAGCGGAGCCATAGCGTATCTCCCAACGAGTTCGGACCCTTTGAAAGAGCGGACAGGTGTCACGTCGTGCTGCTGCTCTGAGAGTCTGATCAGGGCGGACGAGCTGACGACCCAGAGTTCGCCGTCCACCTTCGCTTCGGAATACTCCGCGTCGGGGTTCACCCACACGTTGGTCGCGCCATAGATCGTCTCTGGCCTCAGCGTGGCAGCCACCAGGGCGAACTCGCCGAGGTGGAACTTGATCAGGCTGAACTCCTGCGGCGAGACCCCTTCGCCGTCCATCCTGTCGTGGTCGCCGGTGGGGCTCCTGTCGAACGAGCACCATACGACAGGGTGGGTCCCCTGCACGACGTAGCCCAGCTCCCTCAACTTGAGATACTGCCACTCGACGAACTTGCGATACGCAGGGTCCACCGTCCTGAACTCCCTCCTCCAGTCGATCGAAAACCCCGTGTCCTTCATCACCTGGCGGCTCACTTTCGTGTAGTATGACGCGAGATACTCCGGGTCGACGAACTTGTCGACCTCGGCCTCAGGGACACCGTCGTTCTCGACGAACGCCCGCCTCGCGACCTTGTCACCTTGCTTGAGCCTCTGGCTCATCCCCACTATCGTCTTTCCTGTCCAATGCCAGGCGAACGGGAATAGGACGTTGTACCCCTGCATCCTCCTGAACCGCGCGTAGAACTCAACGCGCGCCGCCGTGAATGCAGTCCCCACGTGGACCGCGGCGTTCATGTACGGGTACGGTACGGTGACGAACATCTTCTTCTTGCCGACGACTGGGTCAGGCTCGAAGACCCTTCGGTCGGCCCAGACCTTCAGCCAGTACTTCTCGCGGGCCGTCAGGGGAGATCTATCCTCCCCCTGCTCCCAGCATCGCGGGGATCCCTCGTATCACTTCGGCGACCTGTTCCGCCCTGGGCCCTCCCCCCTGAGCGAACGCCCGGGAGCCTCCCCCAGAACCGCCCAGTTCCTTCGCGATTCTCCTGACGATTTCCGAGGCTGACCACTGCATCTGAGCGTCTGTTCCAACGAAGCAGACCACCTGGGCGCTCGCACCGCGGGACACGAACCCAACGTACACTGTGCTCGGCTTCGCCTCGACGAGCTTCTGTCCCTGTGCGACGACCTCCTTCTCCCCCAAGTCAGACGGAGGAGAGACGGAGAGGAGCAGCGGCCCGACCTGCGTGGTGGAGAGCATGCCCGCAGACTGTGCGCCGGCTCCGCCGGCCGTCGCGATATCGACGAGCCTCTGGCCCAAGGCCTTCTCCTTCGCGCGCGAGTCCGCCAGCTGGGTGACGATAGCCTTCGCGACCCTTGGGAGGTTTTCCCTCTGAGTGTCCAGCACGCGCGACAGCTCCTGGAGCTCTCCATCCATTCGGTGCATGTATTCGACTGCCGACTCCCCTGCCACGAACATCAGCCTCTCGACGCCGTCCTGGATGCGTTCGACCTTCGTTATCTTGATGAGCCCGACCTCCCCGGTCGTCCGCGTATGGGTGCCGCCGCAGGCTTCGACGTCCCATCCCCCGATGTCGACCACGCGTACGGTCCTTCCGGGGACCACGCCGCCCTGGTACAGCCTGAAGCCGTACCTCCCCTCGGCCTCCTGCCTGGGGAGGAAGATGTTCTTCACATTCAGGTCTTTCCGAACGATGCCGTTGGCGATGTCCTCAATCCTCTGCACGTCTTCCTCCGTCAGGTGAGCGAAGTGTGTGATGTCTATGCGCCCGTAGTCCTCTTCCTTGAAGGCGGAGTGCTGCCAGACCCACGGGCCGAGCGCCTGCCTGGAAGAGCCGTTCAGTATGTGCGTCGCCGTGTGGATCTGCGTAATGCGGATCCTCCTCCTCGCCTCGACCCTGCACTTGACCTGTGACCCAACCCTCGGAGCCTTCCCGTCCAGTTTGTGGATCACGACGTCATCGAACTTCTCCACGTCGATGACGCGCGCCGTCCCAATCGTCCCGCGGTCCGGCTCCTGGCCTCCCCCCCGCGGGTAGAACATCGTCCGGTTGAGGACGACGTTTCCGCGGGGAAAGACCTTGACCACCCTCGCGGTGAAGTCGAACTCGGATTTGTCTTCGTAATACAGGAGCCTGGTGGGGGCGAGCTTTCCGATGTGGAACTCGGGCTTCGGCTCCTCGACGGCGCGGGCGATGTGCCTCGCCTGCACCCTCTCGTAGAAGTCTTCGGGCATGTCGACCCTGACTCCCGCGTCGATGATCTGTTCGGGGGTGACGCCGTCCGAGTCGTACATCCTGATCAGGTCGTCCGTCGATACCGGCTTCCCCGCGCCGCCGATGGCTGAGACGATCTTCGAGACGCGCTCGTAGGTCGCCGAGTATCTAGCCTCTTCGACTTCCAGCACCCTGGCCACGTCCTCCCTGTGGTCTTCCAGCTCGGGGTACATCGCCCTCAGGTAGTCGATGTGCCAGCCCACGACGTCAGGGATGGAGAGCTTGAACCGGTGGTGGCGGATGAAGCCCATCGCCCTCCTGTACAGTATTCTGAGATTGTATCCGCCCCCCGAGTTGCTCGGGAGCATGCCGTCGGCTATGCCGAAGAGGAGGGTCTGCGCGTGGTCCGCGATGGCATACATCGCTTCGAGGGGTGCGAGCTGCTCCTGGAGGGTCGCGCTCTCTACGCCGAGCTTCTTTGAGATCACCTCTCTCTGGCGGGCGAGCGACCCGAACTCGTCCACGTTCATCGTCCCCGCCAGTTTCGAGTAGCTCATGAAGAGTTTCTCGTCGACGTGGACGTCGCAGAAGTCGCGCATGTTGTCGAGGACGGTACGGAACTCGGTGTCGTAGCAGGTCGGCGTCCCTTGCGTCAGCCAGGCCCACCTGTTCAGCCCGGTCCCCATGTCTACGACCTTCGCGCTCATCTCGCGGTAGTCGTCAGTCGTCCCTTCGAAGGCCGTGAAGACCGCGTTCCCTAGCTCCAGGCCCCTGACAAAGAATTCGAGGGAGTAGCCGAATGCGCCGTAGCCGACCCAGACCCCTTCGTTGAAGGTGACCTCTTCTTTGCGAATGCCGAACTCGCGTGTCATCAGGTCGAAGTCGAGGTCGACGCACTTGTCCTTCCAGTAGCCGTGCTTATCGGCTATGCTGTGCTGCCCTACCATCACGTACGACGTGTTGTGCTTGCCGCTGACCCCCACGTTGGGGATGTCGTTGAACCGTAGGCACATCTGGGGCACGACGAGCGGGTTGGCAGGGAGTTGGAAGACGACCCTCCCGGCTTCCACTCTCTGGAAGTCTATAATCGAAGCTACGGTGAAGTACAGGTCAGGGCGCCACCGGCTGACCACCGGATACCGTTTCACGCTCGTGTGCCTGTTCTTCACGAAGAAGCGCTCGATCGCCTTCCAGGCACCCACCTTGTCCAGCCTGCGGCTCGTAGGCGGGTCGCCGATGAATCTGTAAGGGGAGCACGGGGCGTCGTCGCACCTGTTTCGCTCGGGGTCGAGCGTCCAGAAGAACATGGCGCAGCTTTCGCACCGCCTCCTCACGAAGCCCTCGCGCCTGAAGAGATCGACCGCGTAGTAGCGCGTGTAGTCAGCGGAGAACTTCGACCTCAGCGCTTCCTTCTTTTCATTCAATTGAGTGGGTCCACTGACTTCGTGGACTACTGCCTTCCCGCGTAGATAAACTTGGAAAGGAGTCCGGCCCGCAGACGGCATCGTAACGGAGACGAGCGACTTGCAGACGGGCTAGGCCGGTGCGAAAGTTGCGGATACGGTTAAATACGGAACGAAGGGCGCCTTTCCCGATTCGGAATGGAGTACATCTACGCTGCTTTGCTCCTCCACAAGCTGGGCAAGCCGGTCAACGAAGAGAACCTCACGAGCGTAGTGAAGGCCACCGGGGCTGAACCAGACACCGTCAAGATAAAGGCGCTGACCTCCGCACTGAGCGAAGTCAACATCGACGAGGCGCTAAAGAACGCCGCCACCATGGCGGCTGCGCCCGTAGCCGCAGTAGCTGCTCCCGCCGCGGCGAAGACCGAGGAGAAGCCAAAGGAAGAGGAGAAGAAGGAGGAGGAGGCGCTTCAGGGCCTCGCGTCACTCTTCGGCTAAAAGAGCAGAAACTCCTGCGTTTTGCGACGTTTCTTACTGGTATCCCTTTTCCACAGCCTTGGCTGTGAGAGCCGCAGCCTCGTTCTCGGCCCTCGCTAGGACCATCGGCGCGGTCTCCTTCGTTACGAATCCGGCAGCCACTGCGAGGCTCATCGCCTCCCTGTACGCCTTCGCCAAGACGTCAGGGGCGGTCTCCGCCGTTATGTATCCGATTACGATTGCGAGACCTCTCGAAGAGGAATACGCCTGGAGGAGGCTCTCCCTGTACTTGCCCAGGTCTATCGCGACGACATCGCCGCCGTAGATCAGGCCGCTCTCGTACGCCAGGGCTATCGTCACCCCCGCCTTTATCGGCTTGATGTTTAGCTTGGAGAGGAGGCTCGCCAGTTTGGGAGTGATCTGCGCGCCCTTCTTCACCGCGACCGAATCCCTGTTGACCCAGATGCTCCCCCCTTCTATCTTGGTCTGGATCCCTGCCTCTCTGAACTCGCTCAGGACCGGGCCGGCCGGGAGACTGGTGTTTCCCGCGGGGACCATGATGTCCTCCGGAGCGACGTCCCCCGCCCTGGCGGGGAGGAAGACCTTGTTCTTGTCCAGCGTGAGGAAGAGCTTGAACGGGTCATAGCTAGAGAAGATCAGCGCGTTCTGGCCAGTCAGGTGCGAGAGGAGCTGGTCGGCGTTCTTGATGCCGGCCTTCTGCAAACCAAGCACGGCGAGCGTGTTCTTCACGACGAACACCTCGGCATGGCCACGCAGTGCCTTCCTCACGGCCATCAGCTGGCTCGCCCTCACCTTCGAGAGACCCGTGACCGCGAGCACCGGGTATTCCTTTGCCAGAAGGGCGACCTTGTCCACTGCCGCTGCCTTCCTCGGCCGGACCGGGTGCAGTTGTACGGTCTCGCTCATACTAGTCGACCGCCTGCTTCGCCGGCTTCCCCATCGCCGTCTTCACCATCAGCGTCTTCACGTTCTTGTCCCCGTTGGGGAGCTTCTTGGACACGGCCGCGACCACGGCCTGGATGTTCTCGGCGAGCTGGGGCTCAGAGAGGGTGCTGTCGCCCGCCTTCGCCATCACTCCGAGCGAACCCCTGCTCCTCACGCGCACCGCCGTCCTCATCCTGTTGATCATGGCTTCGACAGGGGCGTTCGGGGGGACGGGAGTGGGTATCTTCCCCTTCGGGCCTAAGGCTTGCCCGAGTACCTTACCGATCCTTGGCATGAGGGCGGTGTCGGCGAGAAAGAAGTCGTATGACCTGGCGAGCTTCTTGGCGTCCTTCTTGCTCCCCGCGTACCCTTCCAGCTGTGAGGGGTCGATGACGAGGTCGGCCTTCGCCGTCTTGGCCCTCAACGCGAGGTCACCGGACCCGATGAAACAGACCCTCGCCTTCTTCGTCGCAGGGTGAGGAAGATAGACGATCTCGTTTATGTTGAGGTCGGTCTTCTTAGGATCC
Organism: Nitrososphaerales archaeon; assembly: GCA_030038395.1. Classification (GTDB taxonomy): domain Archaea; phylum Thermoproteota; class Nitrososphaeria; order Nitrososphaerales; family Gagatemarchaeaceae; genus UBA183. The sequence goes on along the minus strand of JASHOZ010000013.1, from coordinate 8,143 downwards.
ACCTCCTTTAGGGTCAGAATTACTTCTACGGACTGGGTGAACTTCCGTTCCTGAGACTGGTCCTTCCCCTTCTTGGCCAGCTCCGCGAGCTGCTGGGTCGATAGCAAAGCCGATTCACGAGTTCCTTCTCCCGCCGCCCGGAAGCCGATAAAAGACTTGTGTCACGCCGGAGCGCCTTTCTCCAGCTGCGAGTCCCACTTGCCTTCGTCGACCTCGCCCATGAACTCCCTCGCATCCTTTCCCTCGACCTTCACACCTATGCTCACGCAGCTCCCTATCACCTCTTTCACGGCCGAACGAAGCGTCTTGGCATACGACCCCGACATCTTGCTCCTGGCTATGCTGACGACCTTCTCGAAGGTGAGGTCGCCGACGAAGTCGGTGTTGGGTTTCCCGGACCCCTTTGGGATGGCCGCCTCCTTCACTACAAGCGCCGCGGTCGTAGGGGTGCCGACCGTGACCGTGAACTGCTTGGTCTCCTGATCGACCTCGACCTTCACGGGCACCCTCATCCCCTTGAAGTCGCCCGTCTGTTTGTTGATCTCGTTGACTATCCCGAGGACGTTGACCCCGAGGGGGCCCAGAGCGGGTCCGAGCGGCGGACCTGCGCTCGCTTCCCCTCCGGTGACGAGGGCGTTGATGACTTTCTTGTCTCCCAAACCGGACCGCCTAGGAATTCGCCACTCTTGGTGTGGAGTATCTAAGCTTTAGTCGCGAGTGAAACGAGTGAGCAAGGCGATGGCGCGAGTTCAGGCCGAGGTCGGCGCACTCGCTTCGGGCTTGGCCCTGCCGACGAGCTTCGTGTAGCTGCCGTCAATCGTTATCGGCATCGCGAACGCCGTGTCGATCAGGACCACGACGATCTCCTGCTTGGCCTGTTCTACTCTCGAGACCTTGGCCCTCATCCCCTTGAAGGGGCCGGCGACTATCTCCACAGTGTCTCCTTCGTTGATCTCCGCGACCATTGACTTCGTGACAAGGAACTTCTCGATGTCCTGGTACTGCATCATCCCAGGTATCTTGCTCCTGACGTGTTTGAAGCCCTGTATGCTCTCGTCGACCACCTGCGAATTGGGCGCCTCGAAGAGGACGTACCCCTTCCACGTGTCGAGCGCGAGGACCGAGTAGATTGGCTTCTTCTTTTGAATGGCCCGGTTGGCCACGAAGGTAGCGACCGTTCTCTCCTGGCCCCCCGTAGTCTTCACCGGGAAGATAGACCCGGTCCTTTCCTGTTCGCTCAAAACGGATGCCTTCGCCTGTCCGCCGTCGTTGGTCTAATAACCTTACTCTCACGGCGCGGGGCTAGCCGAAGAATATGTCGCCGATCAGCTTGATCAGGAAGCCGATGACGCCGACGACGCAGACGCCGAGCGTGACCAGTTTGAGATAGAGCATGAACTCGTCCCTGTCGCTCTTATGGGCCAGCCGGAAGATGGTGGCCGCTGATGAGAGGAAGTCTCTGAATCCCATGCCCTGTCGGTTTCGACCCGCGCGAGAGGTTAATAGGCGTTAGTCGACTCACTGTTATAGGTGCCCATGCCGGACGCCGCACCGTGGGCCCGAGCGGAGAGCCTGCCACAGTAATCGTTTCATCAGTATCGGACGTCGCCTCCAGGACGCTCGCCCGGGCGATGATTGAGAGCCAGGGATTTCTGTCGACTGGCGTTAACCTCGCCGGCAGGCCGGTCTACCAGAAGGGCTCCCTTCTTCTGGCGTCGTTCGAAGGGGCGATAGTCTCTCCTCCCGACCTAGACGCGCTCTTCAACCCCACGTCGTACATCTTCCTCTCGCGCCACAGCGCGGAGTCGGGGGTTGCCTCGCTCACCGCGCACACGACGGGCAACTTCTCCGGCGAGGCGAGGTTCGGGGGTGCGCCGAGCGAGCTCGGAAGGTCCGACCCGTCCCTGCTGAAGAACTATCTGATTTCCCTGGCCAGGAGGAAGGAAAGGATCGGTGGATATGAAGTCACGCTGGAGGCGACACATCATGGACCGACCTCGCTCCAGAAGCCCGTCCTGTTTGTGGAACTCGGTTCGTCAGAGAGGTACTGGAAGGACGCGGCGGCGGCGGCCGTGATCTGCGAGGCCCTGGTGGAAAGCCTGACCGAGAGGGTCTTCTGGGAGAAGGCAGGGATTGCGTTCGGCGGGACTCACTACCCGGACAGGCTAACAAGGATGGTCGTCGAGGGAGACATTGCCGTTTCGTTCATAGCGCCGAAGCATGCCCTCGAGCACGTAGACGAGAGGATGGTGGGGCAGATGATACAGCGGACGGCGGCCCCCGTCAGGTACGCACTTCTCGACTGGAAGGGCATGGGGGCGCATAAGGAGAAGATACTGAGCCTGGCGGCCCAGTTCGGCCTGGAAGTGATTCGAGTCTAAATCCGTTCTGAGCCCACTCAGCCGGCGGCTCCCCGGCCCGGCTGCAGCAGCGACCCGAGGAACCTCTTGGAGTCGAATGGCACGAGGTCGTCGTACCCCTGACCTACGCCGAGGAACATGACAGGCTTCCCGGTCGAATACACTATGGACAGTGCGGCCCCCCCGCGCGCGTCCGCGTCGGCCTTCGTGAGCGTGACGCCGTCGAAGCCGACGTGCTGGTTGAAGAGCTCGGCTTGTGAGACCGCGTCGTTGCCTGTGAGGGCGTCGGCGACGAACATCTTGAAGTCTGGTCTGACGACCCTGACTATCTTCGCCATCTCCTCCATCAGGTTCTGGTTGGTCTGCATCCTCCCCGCGGTGTCGATGAGAAGACAGTCGACGTGGTGCGCCTTCGCATACAGGATACCGTCTCGTCCCACCGCGGCGGGGTCGGCGCCGTACCGCTGGGATATCACCTTGAGTGACAGCCTGTCGGCGTGCTCCGTCAGTTGCTCGATGGCTCCTGGCCTGTGCGTGTCCCCGGCGGCGCAGACGACGGTCAGGCTGTTCTTCTTCAGATAGCTGGCCATCTTAGAGATCGTGGTCGTCTTCCCGGTCCCATTGATGCCCAGAAAGAGGATGACGTATGGTTCTCCCGTCTGCTTCTTCTCGCGCACGTTGGCGAGGAGATCGACGCTTCCGGCCTTCCGGAATGCCTCCTCAAGTGCGGTCGCGAGTCGTTCCCCCACGACCTCTGCGGGGTCGGTCGACCTGTCGATCTTCGTGCCCGTCAAGCTCTTCTGGACCTCGTCGGTCAGCGCGGCGGCGACGGTCTGGGCTACGTCGCTCTCCGTCAGCGCCAGTTGGAAGTCGAGGGCCACGCGGTCGAGGTCGTCCCCTGCGAGAGACTTCTCCCTGACGGCGCTGGTGACGGCGGAGAACGCCGCCTTCAGTCTTTCGAACAGCGAAGGTCACCCCGCGTTCTGGCGCGAGACCACGGAGTTCAGAGCCTGCCGGTCCGACTCCAGCCTCTGCGCGATCTCGTTCCGCTGGCCGGCTATCGACATGATGGTCTTCTCGACGTCTCTGCTCCTGTTCTCGAGGATGGCGACCGCCTCTGACTTCGGCTTTTCTATCACGACATTGGCCCCTATCCCGACAAGCACGCTATCGGTCGTCGGCGGCTTGGAGCGGAGCATCGCCCCTCCGCCGATCTGCATCAGCACCTCCTCCTGCGGACCCTCGAGCCCGTTCAGCGCGTCGAGCGCGGCGTGGTTCTCGACCAGGGCACGTTCGAGCATGTTCTGGCGCGCGCTCAGCTCGTTGTACGTGCTCTCCAGCACCCTGACTTCGACCACGAGGGCGTTCACGGCGTCTTCCTCGGTTGGCTGCTTGCTCATGCGGGCGACCAGGCTTTTCAGACGCTCAGAGCCTTTGTTATAAAGACAAGCTCAGGCCCAGTCGTCTGGTTCCCTGCGACGGCGTTAGAGGAGTTCGCGACGATGCCGGACGCGATGTATGGGACCCCTCTGTTGACGGATGTGGGGCCGGCGCTCACCCCGAAGAGGCTCCCGATCCTTCCGACCTCCGTCTCTGCAAGCCCGGGGTAGACGGCGGCTCCCCGGTTAGTGGCCACAATCAGGGCGCCCACCTGCGTGTACTCGTCAATCCCCATCGACTCGGTCTCCGTCCCGAGGACATCTCTCACCTGTCGTACGGCCGCCGCGTCCAGGAGCGGCGAGACTACGGCGAACCTGTCGTTCGCGGCGATCAGGTTGCCGACCGCAGTGAATCTCGAGTTGAGCGCCGCGGCGGGGAGCCCTGTAGCCCTGCTTATCTCCGCGAGCTCCGTCGACTCCGCGAGCCTCGACGTGAGGACGCCGTTGTTGTTCATCGCCACGAGCGGCCCGAGCAGCCTTGACTCGGCGATCGACGCGGGGACGGCGGTCACCGCGAGGTCGCTGGAGAGCTTCTGCGTCTTGGTCTCTGCGAGACCCTTGGGGACAAGGATGAACCTGTCGTTGGCCTTCACGAAGATGCCGATGTTTGGGCTCCTGTAGATGTCGAGAAGATGGAGACCCATCCGCTCACGGCGCTTGCTCCTTCTCTGCTGGGAGCTTCACTGAGACGATGCCGTCCTCGTCTCTCTTCATGTCGACTCTGATCCGCCTTGGAGGGCTCTTGATCCCCCGTGCCCAGATCTCCTCGTTGACCTCTTCGGATATGCTGACCTCGGTTGCCTTCATGTGCCTGGTGGCGAACTCCCTGATGATGCGTATCGCGACCTTGGACCTCCGGTACGGGGGAGCCTCGTAGGCCAGCCCCAGCGGAACCATGTAGGTCCTCGACAGCTCCTCCACCTTTTCCTCTTCGTCAGACATGTGCTATCACTTCAGCTTCATCTTCCGTTGCCGCCAGTTCCTTCTCTGCGGGTTCGACCGCACGTGCCGGTTGGTCTTCGCGATGACCCAGGTGGGCACCGACTTCGCCCTCCTGTTCGCCTTCAGCAGCCTGTTCTTCTTTGACGTGTCCTTGACCCTGGCCATTTCAGGCCCTCCTGATGGTTATGTCGCGCTTCTTGCCTTGCAGCGCGATCAGCATCTGCTTGAGCTGTTCGTCATCGATCGCGCCCTTGAGCCTCCCGCTCGATGCCAGCTGTATGATGTACTCCTCGATGGAAGAGGCGAGCTCAGGCTTCACCATCCTGACGTTGGCGAGCCTCTGCCTCGCCTCCGAGGTCAGCGCCATCCTCAGGACGCCCTCTCTCATCGCCTTCTTCTCGGCGACCTCGCGGTCCGGAGGCCTCTGAGAAGGTTCGGACATCACTAGCCGTACCTCGCGAGCGACTTGTCGGCACCGCTTATCGTCGCGAATATCTCACTGCTCGCCTTGTCCAGCATCGCGCGCCCCTTTGGGGTCAGGATGCGTCCCTTCGGGGTCTTGGTGACGAGCTCGGCCTGCTCCAGCTGCGCCAGCACCTTGCGGATCGGGGAGCCTGCGGCATCCCTGTGGTGCTTGGGGAAGTACGCGAGCGCCTTCGACCCCCCGTAAGCGCGCTCTAGGTCGCTGAGCCCGACCGGCCCGTGGAGGTAGAGCTTCCTGAGGACTGACGCGGCCCTCGTGTACCACCACGCCGAGTCCGCCGGAGGTCTCTCGGCGTGAGAGCCCGTCTTCACGTAGCGCGCCCAATCGGGCTCCTTGACCTGGGGGAGCTCCCTGACGCGCGTCGCCAGGGCGCCTATGAGCCTGTCCGATGGGACATCGCGCGCGTTGACCATTGTCTCACGAATCGGGTTTTCCGACCTTGCCTGAGCGTATATAAGGCCTACCCAGTATTTTGCGATTTACGCGGCCGCATTCGGCGCATGTGATGCGGATGGCCGGGGGGTCGCCGTGCCCTAGCCTCACCCTTGCGTTCACCCCGGGGACGATCAGACCCTTGCAGCCGCGGCATGTGTACCTCTTCAGGTCATCGCCGAGGCGTATGTTGAATCTCAGTCTGACCTTCCTGGCAAGTTCGGCACTGGCCCTGCTTGACTCGAGGTTCTCCGCCGCGTGGGCGACTGCGGACTCCAAGAGCCTCCTCGCGGTCGCCGTAGCCTCCTCTCTGGCAGCCCTCCTCCCCTTCACGTCCTGAGCCCTGCGGCGAAGGTCTTAACCATGCGCGCCCCGCCGGTGGCACATGAAGCTGAACCTCGTGATGGCAGAATCGGCCATCGAGCTCGTCCCGAGGGAGCTTCTTAGGAGCCCGGCCATCGTGTCAGACGCGCGGAGGCGCGGGGTGGAAGGGTCACGAATACTGCTGGACAGAAGCCTTCACCACTCGGTGATGGGGAAGCTGAAGGACTCCGAAAAGAGAGGGAGGCCGGACCTCGTGCACGTCACCCTGCTGAGCGTCACTGGGGCTCCTCTGTACCTTGACGGGAGGGTGAAGGTGTTCGTGCACACGAACCAGGACGTAGTCCTCGAAATCGCGGAGAAGACGCGCATCCCGAAGAGCTACTTTCGGTTCAGGGGGCTCGTCGAGAAGGTTCTCGCCGGGGGGTCTGGGGAGGGGCTCGTAAGGTCGCATAGCATGAGGATTGACAGGCTCGTACGAGAGGTGATAGCTCCCGACAGGGCGTTCGGCCTCTCGACGCAGGGGAAGCAGACGAACTTGGACAAGTTGTCGGCGTCGGTCGTCGCATGCACGGACCCATGCGTGATCATCGGAGGGTTCCCCCACGGCCACTTTTCGCGCCCGACGCTTTCGCTCGTCGACGAGTTGGTCAGGGTCCACCCCAGGCCGCTCGAAGCTCACGTCGTGGCGTCGAGGGTGGTCTACGAAGTCGAAAAGGCCGCGGCCGGAATCAACCATTAAAAGGCGTGGCGAGCGCTCGAGACTCCGTGCGGTCGTCGTCCAGACCTCGATGAAGCTAGGGGACAGACTGGTCTAGGACACAAGCCCTCCAAGCTTGTAACCCGGGTTCAAATCCCGGCGACCGCACCCTACCTGAGGACGGACTCGTGCGCGGTCGTACCGCCAGAGGTGGACGGATGCTCAGGGGCGCTGCGTTATCACCGCCACCTTCTTGATGAGTGCCTCGACCAAACGCTGCCGTCCGCCTGAACCTGACATGAACCCATCCACCGGAGCTGTGGGAACTCAATCCGGCCCGAGCCCCCGTGCTTCTTGCTCCTGCCTCAGACGGCTACCGACTCGAGTCACCCGCTAGGATAGGTTGAGGTTGTTAGTCCGAATGGCGAGCGCCCCTACCGCTCTATACATGCAATACATCCACGCCACGAGGAAGACGCCCCCCGGCAAAGCCGGTGAGAACCCGAAAGCGAGGATGGACGCTATGCTGAGCGCGACCCAGAGCGTGTAGGACTTGATGCGCCTGTCCACGATGCGGAAGAAGGTTATCGAGATCACGACGATTGCGTATGCCATGACGATGATGAGGAGAACATCCCCGGCCGTGGCGACCGCGTCATAGTAGACCTGGTTCGCCTGCGAGAACCAGAACGGTGGCAGATTGTCAAGCACAAAGGCGCCAACGATCATCGCTAGAGCGGCCTTGTTTCCCCCCTTCTTCCAAAATAGGACATCCCTGTTGAAGAAGTCAGCGTCGACCGCTACGTTGGCATTGCTCGCAACCCATCCATAGAGGCCCAAGAAGACGAAACCCCATGCTGTGGCTTCGGCGACTACCGCCGTGTAGGTCGACGCTACCTGACCGAAGACATCGTCGGTGTAGCCCGCGATGGAGAAGCCAACTAGAGTGAGCGCGCCGACGGCGGTCCAAAGCGCCCTCGAACGATACGGGTGGTCGACTAGGGCCTTCCTCAAGCTGAGCGCCTTGAAGGCTATGTAACACGCGATGGCGGATGCAGCCACAAAGAAGGCGTTGTATAGGATGCCGTCAAGTGACGTTGGGCGCCACCTCCATCACTCCCCGCACGAATGAGAACCTGAACCAGCCAGGGAGAGGGGGCTGCCCCAGCATCTGCCTGACTCTGAGCAGCGGCGTAACGGTGAGCCCCTGCTCGTAGAGTTTCATCTCGATGACCCCGTCGAAGAGCTGCTCCATGGACGCGATCACGGCCGAGGTGTGCATCTCCTCGTCTCCGGTCGCGAGAATGACCGCGTCGTGGTTCTTCACCTCCTGGAGAAGCTGGGTCCAGTAGCTGAACATCGCATCTGACTGGTTGAGGACGAGAAGAGGAGAGAGGACGTCCGTTACGACTCTTACGCGCCTCCCCGCGTTCTGCTGGAGCGCCTGCTTGATGCCGTAGGAGAT
>JASHOZ010000012.1 GCA_030038395.1 Nitrososphaerales archaeon | reverse complement strand
TCAGGCAGAACGCTAACGTGCTCGACGAGAAAGACATGAGGATCATCGAGGAGCTGATGGAGAACGGGAGGAAGTCTGTAGTTGAAGTCTCAGACAAGCTCGGACTCCCTCGCGCGACCGTGCAGGAACGACTGAGGAAGCTGGTGGAGTCAGGCGTCATAAGGAGGTTCGCCGCACTCCCCGACTACGCGAAGCTTGGTAAACAGGTCGCTGCCTACGTCTTCGTCGCATTCTCAAGCGACGAGAAGGTCTCGCAGCGGGATCTCGCGGAGCAGATTTCGCTGATGCCCGGCGTCTACGAAGTGTCGGTGATTTCGGGGGAGTGGGACATACTGCTGAAGGTCAGGGGTGCCTCGGTCGAGGAGATAGGAAGTCTGGTGATAGACAGGCTCAGAGCCCTGAAAGGGATAGAAAAGACGGAGACGTGCGTAGCATTCCAGACGATAAGGGAAGGCGTCTGAGCCGGACCGTCGCCTGCGGCACGTGCTACACAGACGGCGGGAACTCCCTGGAAAAGAGGCCGAGCGACTGCGAGAACGGCCTGGCAAGGGCCCCGAGCGTTTTCATCCGCTCCCGGATGAACTGGATGTTCAGCCCGACCTCGCTGTCCTGCGCCGACTGCGCCGTCGAGAGCTTCTGCACTATCTCCCTGTAGCTGGGCCCGAGAACGTCGAAGACTGCCTGAGCGAGGCGGTAGCAGTCCATGCTGTCGAGGATGTCTTCGCCTCCCAGCGACAGCCTGACGAGCGAGACCTTCTTTCCCGCGAGCTCCTCCAGCCCTCTGACGACGTCACCCGTGGCCCTCTTTACCCCTGCGAGGTCGACGTGGGCGCTCAGGGAAGCGTCGTTCATGACGTTCACCGACTGGAGTTTGTCGGAGTACTCGAGTCCCACGAAAGCGTCATCTTCCGACCCGGACGTCACCGCCTTTATCCTCGACCCGTTTCCCGCCTTCTCGAACGTTGCCCGCAGTTTCCCTCCGGTCTCTTCAGCCTCAGACATGACGTACTGGTCGAGCCTCTCGAACCCGATGACCCTGCCCTTCAACAGCGTCTTCGCGTACCTGACCGGGACTCTCAGTTCATGACCAAGACCGCCAAGCGTCACCTCCTGATGGAACAACTTCGAGTTGTTCGGCGCGAGGACGAACTCATACCTCATCCCGCCTTCACACTCGTACTTCGCCTTGGCCTCGTATTCAGTATCGACGAGCTTCACCTCGACCGTCCTGTCCAGGACAGGCAACGGGTCGGCCGCGAGGTATGCCTCGAGGCTCTTCAGCGCCCTGTCCCGCTCGCCCGAAGCCGCCTTCTTCTTCTCCTCCACGCCTTCCCTCGCGTGCCTTTCCAGCCTCTCCTTCGCCTGCTGCTTCGCTGTATCGAGGAACCCCCTTAGCTGAAGCGAGAGGTCTCTTACCGGGCCCTCCGAACCCTGCTCAATCGCCGACATCAGGCTCGCAATCTGCTCCGTCATGCTTTCCAACCTGTCCATCTCCACCTGAAGCTCGTCCTCCGAGTCGGCGGCGGCCTTCTCCAGCTCCTTCGCATGGTTGCTGTATCTCACCGCGTCGAAGAGATGCGTGACTGTCTGCTTCAGAGAGGCCTTGGCCTCCATAGGCCGCTGCGACGGGCTTTCCTCCTTTAACCGTTGTTGATTCTCGCTCCCTGTCAAAGAGCGACCATGAGACGCCGACCCAGAGCAAGGGTACTGAACGGAGAAATACTGCGGGCGTGGGCAAGGTAGAGCTCCTTGAGCGCGAGCGAGAAGAATGCGGAGGCGCTGCTGGATAGGATCGTTCTGGAGGTCAAGGCCCTGGTCCTCCTTCACGGCTCGGACGCCGAGTTCAGGGCGAAGGTCAGGAGGAAGCTAATCGACTCCCAAGACGAAAGCATGAAGCGCTTCACAGACGCACTCCAGGACCGGCAGAGGGCGAGCTACGCGCACCTCTTCTTCATCGCGTTCGGCGAACTGCTGCTCGCTTCACTCCTTGTGTTCGCTGGGATGGTCTCTCTTGTCCCCATAGTCGCAGGGGTAGGCACCCCTGCCGGCTTGCTGCAGTTCTTCGCGCAGGGGGCCATAGGCACGATCGCGTCATCGCCCGCGGCCCAGTATGCCTCATTCGCCGAGTTCGTCGTAGGCACTCTCCTGATACTCTCCGCGCTGTACACCCTCAACCAGGCCGCCCTGAACCTCAGGGAAGCCGGATTTTCAGCAGGGCCTGGCGAAGCGTAGTGCGCTCAAGTCGGAGGGCCAAGGAGGCGGCCCTCGCGCTGAAGAGCGCAGGGCTAGGGGTGGGGGTGGTCGGGGTCGTACTTGCAGCCGGGCTTGCGTACGACGACCTGAGCCACATCAGCGCGAGCCCGGGCTTCAACTTCGGGGACGCGATCACTGTCTTGGCGATAGTCTCGCTCGCGTTGGGGGGCGCGTCGCTCGTCGCGCAGCTGCCAGGTGCCCTGCGAGCGCGCTTCAGGAGGATGGCTCCCGAAGTTGGACAGAGGAGGCCCGTCTACGGCTTCGGCACCCTCCTCGCGGTCGGGCTCGGGGCCACGCTCGGGTCGCCGCTATTCATCCTCATCCCTCTCAACGTAGAGCAGTACGAGTTCGTTTCGATTCTCTCGCTCACTGTCGCCACAGTTCTGTCCGTAGCGATGGCCAAAGTGTATGCGGACCTCGGCAGAGAGTCGACTACCCTCGGCGCCGACGCCCTCGGTGGCCCGTCCTTCGCGAGGCTGGCTGCCGGGACGCGCAGCGTCAGGTACTTCGTCTCGCGCGTCTCCATGTGGGTGGCCAACACCGCGCTCGCGGCGTACAGCAAGATAGTCTTCCTGATCTTTGACTTCGTCTTCATGCCCCATCTGCTGTCCTCGTATGGGTTCGGCCAGGGAGCGAGCATGGCCATTACGTGGGGGGTCGCGGGGGGATTCGTCGCATGGACAGTCCTGAACGTCTTCTTCGAGCAAAGGTACCTCCGTGCTCTGGGCATGATCCAGGTGGTTCTAACGACGGCGCTCGTCATGCTGGTCGTCTACCACGCTTCTCTCCTGGGCTCCTCGAGCGGCTGGAACCTCGCGGGCCTCTTCAGTCTTCCGAGCGGACCGGGCTGGATCCCCGCGCTAGTCATCAACACGGGGTACCTGTACCTTCTCTTCTTCGGCTTCCAGGAGATACAGGTGATGGAGCGCGACTCGGTAGAGAGGTCGCCCGTTCCAGTAATCTCCTTCTTCAAGAAGGGATACACGCTGAGCAAGGACGAGTACTTCGAAGCCACCATGATCCTGAGCGTGCTCATCGCGGGGGCTGTCAACATATTCTACGCCATTGCCGTGTACTCTGCGGCCCACGGCCTCCCAAGCCTGCAGGCCTCCTGTGCCACGTCGTCCTGCATCCCGGCCCTGTACATAGCGCAAAACCTGCTTGGGGGCGGCCAGGCGCTCTTGGTCGGTGCGGCCTTCCTGTTGGCTACGGCTACGACGTTCATCCCGGCCTTCCTCGCCGCCGCGCGGCACCTCACCGCTCTGGCGGAAGACGGCTACATGCCGGCCTCGCTCGCGAACCTCTCATGGGTCTTCACGCTCGCCGCGATCCTTCTTTTGGCGATTGGGAACGAGAACTTCCTTGTGGACGTTACGGACATAATGGTGCTGATTAGCCTCGGAGTGATCTCTCTGTCAGCCCTTCCGCTGAGCGGCCGGACCGGTTCGGACTCGGGCAAGAAGATGGCGCTGGCGGTGGGTCTCGCATGCTTCCTGTTCGGGGGTGCGGTCTACTTCGTCCCCGGCGGAGGCTCGGTGGTAGTATTCGGAGCGGTCGCGGTCATCTTCGCGTACGTCCTCTTCGACATAATTGAACTGGGTACGCTTGGCGCGCAACTCTTCCTGTCCGTGTTCGGCTTCATCTGTCTGCTCGCGATGCTCGAGTTCGGGCCATCGGTCTTCGCTGGCGGATCTCTGCTCTCTTCGGCGCGGCTCATCGGGACGACCCCGACCGGCCTGCTTCTCTGGGGGCTCCTGGCCGTCTCGGGCTTTCTGATCCTTAACGTCTACGTCGACGTCGCGGTTCTGCGGGGGACCTCCCAAGGCCCGAAGTGAAGCAGAGCGTGTCTGGGAGTCGCCCTCTTTGTGGTTCCGCTCCCGGCGGTGCTCTCTCGCCCACTGGTTCGACTTCATCCCTCGGACCGGGTCTGCTGAGGACGCTCCCCTCGACTCTCGGTTAAATATGCGGGCCGTCCGAAACTGCGTCAATCACTTGGACCTCGACACCGCCTCGGTACTGACAATCATCGGGGGGGTGTTCTATGTCATCGGGGGTGTGGTGGTCGCCGCCGCCGTTGGTTCAATCGGGGGTCTCTTCTCCGGCTCAGGCGGGCTCTTCACCGGTCTGCCAATCGCGGGGGGGAACTCGACCGCCTTGAGCTCATCTGGGCTCGCTACCATCGGCTACGCGGTCGCCGGCTTCGGCATAATATCGGGCTTCCTCATCATCCTCGGCGGCGTCCTCTTCACATCGCGCAACCCTGGGCGAAGGAAGCTCGGAGGGATTCTGACGGTGGTGATGATGCTGCTCGGCGGTCTCGCCACGTTAGGAGGGCTGGTCATCGGGTTCATCCTGACGTCAATCGGAGCCTATGTGGGCCTCACTTCGAAGGGGGGAAGGGTGGCGGCACGCGCGGGCCCACTGGGCGCGGTCATCGGGGGTCAGGAGGGGCCCACAGGAACCGGGGGAGGGCCCACCAACTACTGCGTCAGGTGCGGATCAAAGCTGAAAGACGGCGCGGTCTTCTGCGGGGCGTGCGGCGAACGTATAGTGTAGGCGAGGGGTAGCAGCTCGAACGCCATCCCGAGGACCGAACAGAGATGAGACGTAGAGTGCTATCAGCCGCAGGGCTGACTTCGACCACGCGGAGGGGCTACCAGGTTGCCCTCCTCGGGGTCGCGCTGTACGTGGTGCTCGACGCGGTCGCCCAACTCCTTCCTCCCCACTACAGCCCGATAAGCCAGGCTGAGAGCGACCTCGCCGTTGGTCCTTACGGATATGTGATGACGCTGAACTTCATAAACCGCGGAGTGCTCTCCCTGGCATTCATCTGGGCGCTCAAGGGGACCATAGCCGACTCGGGCGTAGGAGCGAAGCGGTTCAGGGCCGGGCTGTCGCTCCTTGGGGCGTGGGCGGCAGGGGCCGTCCTCCTCGCGATCTTCCCGACCGACGTCCCGCCTACGCCGGTCTCGTTGCATGGCGCGATCCATCTCCTTGTCGCCATCGTCGCGTTTCTCTGCGGAGCCTTCGGGACGCTCAAGCTTTCGCTCGGCGTACGCGAGTTACCGCCGCTCACCAGGGCAAGAGGTGTCATCGTCGCGGTGGGGATTCTGTCAGTGTTCTTGTGCATCGTCGACCTCGGCACCCCGTTCTTCGCGCCGAGAGCATCCGCCCACTATGGCGGGCTCTTCGAGCGGCTTTTCCTGGGCAGCGTGCTCCTCTGGATTGCGATGGTCTCCGCCTTCTCTCTGAGTCGCTCAGACGTCGCCCCGGCCCCCCAGCCGGGGGGGGAAGACGGCTTAAATTCCACGTCCTGACCGCTTCCTTATGGCCACAAATCCAATCCCGCTGGTGACTGCGAACCACGTTCCGGGGTTCCAGATAGTGAAGGTGCTCGGCTTGACGTACGGCATCACGGTCCGTTCGCGCGGCATAGGCGGGAACCTGGTGGCGGGGCTCAGGAGTCTCAAGGGAGGCGAGATCAACGAGTACACCCAGATGGCCCAGCAGGCGAGGCAGCAGGCGCTGGACAGGCTCGCGGAGCACGCCGCGTCCCTGGGCGCCAACGCGGTCGTCAGCGTGAACTTCGACTCTACCGAGATCGGTAATACGATGGACGAGATAATCGCCTTCGGGACCGCCGTGGTCGTGGCGCCGGCAGACGGGCCGCAGCAGCTAGTCAAGCTGTCGTAGTCCGCGCGACGCTCACGCTCCCTCGGGATGCGAGTGGAGCCGATAGGAGGACCCCGGCAGGCGTCAGCCTGTGCGGGCGAGTCTGCACGGACTGCGGGGGCGCACAGTTCTCGCGCCCCCAACCTGAAATACCACCGCTGGCTTGCCCGAGTCCTTGGCGTTCAAAGTACAGGTCGTGTTCGACTGCAGGGACCCAGAGTCGCTGTCGAAGTTCTACGCCGAGGCCATCGGATACAGACTGCAGGAGCCGCCGAGCGGTTACGCGTCCTGGGAGGGGTGGCTGAGGGACCACCACATACCGGAGTCCGAGTGGAACTCAGCCTCGGCCATCGTTGACCCTGAAGGGCGCGGGCCGAGGATCTACTTCCAACGAATGGACACGCCGAAGCCCGGGAAGAACAGGCTTCACATCGACATCAACGCAAGCGGGGGAATGAAGGTACCGTTGGACGAGCGAAAGAGGCAGGTGGCCATCGAAGCCGCGCGGCTCGTTCGCATCGGCGCGGTCAAGGACCACGAGGTCGACGAAGGGACAGGAGAGTACTGCGTGGTCATGCTTGATCCTGAAGGCAACGAGTTCTGCATCCAGTGACCCGGCGATAGCGCGGCTGGGCAGTCTCGAGATGTCTCTCAGTCGATCGCGATCACGACCTTCCCCTTCGCGTGCCCCTCCCCGAAGTAGCTGAAGGCGTCGGATATCTCGCCCAGCTGGAACCTTCTGTCTATCCGAGGCACGACCTTGCCCTCCTCCATCATTGCCTTGAGGACGGTCAGGTCTTTCTGGCTGACTGCCGCTATCCCCATGAAACCCATCTTCTTGTCACCGGTCCTAGAGATTACCGGCCCCAGGACGAACGTCTGGAGCATCCCTCTGAGCACCTTCGAGCTCCCAGCCATCACGTAGGTGCCCCCAGGTCGGAGCGCACGCCTGTACCCTAAGATCGAGTGATAGCCGTTGACTGCGACTATCAGGTCGTACATCCCGCCCTCCTTGGTGAAGTCCTCCGCGGAGTAGTCTATCACCCGGTCCGCCCCCATCGTGCGCGCTGCGTCCAAGTTCCCGGTGCTGCACACCGCGGTGACGTCGGCTTCGAACGCCTTGGCGATCTGTAGCGCGAACGTGCCGACGCCGCCTGACGACCCGTCGATCAGGACCTTCTGCCCCTTAGCTACCTTCCCCTTGTCGCGAAGGGCCTGCAGCGCGGTGACTCCCGCCACCGGGACCGCCGCTGCCTGTTCGAATGACATGTTCGCCGGCTTGACGGCGACCCTGTCCTCCCGTGCGCAGGCATACTCCGCGTAGCCGGCCTTCGCAACCCCGAAGACCTCGTCTCCCGCCTTGAGCTGAGTGACGGCGCCGCCGGCGGATTCTACTGTCCCTGCTATGTCGGTCCCTAGCGTCTGTCGAGCTGGTCGACGCACCCCTCCACCGAGGAGGCGCATCATCGGGGGCCCGGTCAGGTCGTACCAATCCGCCTTGTTTATCGAGGATGCCCTGACCCGCACCAGCACCTGATCGTCGGCGGGGGCGGACTTCGGAATCTCGCTGACTGAAAGCACTTCGGGTCCCCCGAACTTCGCACGCACGACGGCCTTCATTGCCGTCCACCAGCCCGTCGCCGCTACAAATGTCTGCCCCCCATGGCGGTCCTCCCTTCCTGGCGAGCATGCGGAGCCGGAGGTCAGATGCTCCGGAAGGGTCAAGACGAGTCTCTGAGATGGTAGGAGCGAGGCGCAATGACTCAGGGGGGCGGTGGGGCGGGGTCTGGCGTCGGTGTGCAGAGAGTTGCGATCCTAGGGGCTACCGGCAGGACGGGACGGCACCTTCTGCTCCTGGCCCGCGAGAAGCATCTTGACGCTAGCATCCTCGCCAGGTCCCCTATGGCACTAGGGGAAACTCAGAAGGAATTGACGGTCGTGCAGGGGTCGTCGACCGATCCTGACGCCCTGGGAAGTGTGGTCGTCGGCTGTGATGCGGTGATAAGCGCGGTGGGCCGCGTGCGCGGCTCTCCCCCCGACTTGATGACACTGACGGCGTCCGCCCTGGTCTCAGTAATGACGAGGCAACGTGTGAGGAGGTTGGTCGTCCTGACCAACACGGCTGTCGGCGACCCGCAGGACAAGCCCCCGCCGGCGCACAAGCTGCTTAGATTTGCATTGGGCATCGTCAACGGCCCGCTGAAGAGAGACAGTGCGATAGCCGCGGCCGTCGTCTCTGAGAGCACGCTGGACTGGACGCTGGTCAGGGCCCCCGTACTGACGGACGGCGCCAGGACAGGGAACTATCGCGTAGGCCCTCTGGTCAAGGGGATGCCGCTCAGGGTCAGCAGGGCAGATGTAGCCGACTTCATGCTCGCATGCGCGCTGAGCGACAGGTTCTGCCGGCAGAGACCGGCAATCGGCGGCGCGGGGAGCCGCAAGTGACGCCGCGTGCCATGCCTTCATGGGTCGGGCCCCAGTTGGGAGCGCGGAGCCAAGACTGGAAGTCAACCGGAGTCTGCCTCTCACGGTGGGACTGCTCACAGGACGCGTGAGGGCGGGCTGAACCACCAAGGATTTGGAACAAAACCATCGCTTCTGGTAGCAATTCTCATATACGAGGTGGGGTCCTTATACAAGACGGGATGTCCCTGAGCGGATTGGGACGGGTCGTCTCGTTCGTCTCCCGGAGCGAGGTCCGGAGCCATGTTCTAGTTGACATTTCAAAGGCGCCCCGGACTCCGTCGGAACTCGCATCTCTCGAGGGGAAGCACGTAAGCCACGTCAGTCGGGCGCTGTCGGAGCTCCGCGCTGAAGGGCTCGTCGAGTCCCTCCCTTCGAAGTCCAGAGAGAGGTACTACCGGGCCACCGACCGCGGCTACCTCATCCTGGCGACGTTCACGCAGCTGCCGAGATAGGACTGCGAAGCAGGCCCGTTCCTGGCCGGCGGCTTCGAAAGTGATGACATCGGCGGCGTTAGGAACGACAAACGAATAGTTTAATCACCCGTTCGCGGCAGAATTTTACTCGAGGGAACGACACGGAAGCAATCGAAGTGAGGTCTCTCACCAAGATTTACTCGGACGGAAACAAGGCGGTAGACGACATCTCCTTCAACGTTCACGAGGGGGAGATATTCGGCCTGCTCGGCCCCAACGGCGCCGGAAAGACCACTACAATCAAGATGATTACCACGCTGGCGAAGCCGACGAGCGGCCAGATCAGCGTGTTCGGGGTGGACGCACTCCGCGCCCCACAGGAGACGAGGCGCATGTTCGGCTTCGTCCCGCAGGCGATTTCGGTCGATGGCGATCTGACAGGGTATGAGAACCTCTTGATATTCGCCAAGCTCTTCTTCGTCGATCGCGACGAACGGAAGAACAGGATACTCGACGCGCTGGAGTATTTCGGCCTCGCCGACAAGGGGGACGTCCTCGTCAAGAACTATTCGGGAGGGATGATGAGGCGCCTCGAGATTGCGCAGGCTCTTGTGAACCGCCCGAAGATCCTGTTCCTGGACGAGCCGAGCATAGGGCTGGACCCGTACTCGAAGAAACAGGTCGTCGAACAGGTGCAGGAGCTGAACAAGGAGTTCGGGACGACTATTCTGATAACCACGCACGACATGGCGGAGGCTGACGCGCTCTGCGACAGGCTGTCGATAATGAACGGAGGGAAGATAGCCATTACAGGGGCCCCGTCGGACCTCAAACGATCAGTGGGGGGCGACGTGCTGACCGTCAAGACGTCGGGGCACGCGATATCGGGAATGCCTCCAGGGCTTGGGTCCGTAGTGAGTTCCGAGCCGGGCACCGTCAAGGTGTTAGTCGAGGATGGCGACACCGCGATTCCGCGGGTCACCGACTACTTCGAGAGGGCTGGGGCCACAGTCGAGTCTGTGTCACTCAGCCGCCCCACACTCGACGACGTCTTCATGAAGTACGCGCAGGGAGGCCTCGATGAAGGGAGCTTTAGGGAGGCGCGCTCCACGAGGCGGAGCATCGCGAGGTATGGACGATGAACAACGCCCGCCGATTCGTCTCGAGCGCCCTAACGATTGCCGAGATGGAAGCGAGAAAGATACGGCACGACTCAACCGAGCTCTGGATGAGAGGCGTCCAGCCGGCGCTCTGGCTGCTCATCTTCGGCGAGGTGTTCAACGCGCTGCGAGGGCTCGCCCCCGGCGGCTACACGTACATCCAGTACATCGCCCCTGGCGTGCTCGCACAGTCCGTCCTCTTCATCGCAATCTTCTACGGGATAACGATCGTCTGGGAGAGAGATGTGGGGCTGCTGACCAAGCTCCTGTCCACGCCGTCCCCGAGGCTCTCTGTAGTGGTGGGAAAGGCCCTCGCCGCAGGAGTAAGGGGGGTGTTCCAGGGCATCATGATCTTCGCCTTGGCTCTCATCATCGGCGTCCAGCTTCGCTTTGACCCGCTTGACATCGCTGGCGTGTTCGTCGTGGTGATTCTGTTCGCGATGTGCTTCGCGGCATTCTCCATGACGCTGGCGTCTCTTCTGAAGACCCGCGACAGGATGATGGGCATCGGCCAGGCCATCACCATCCCCCTCTTCTTCGCGAGCAACGCGATATATCCGATCTCGCTGATGCCATACTGGCTGCAGGTAGCGTCGCGTTTCAACCCTCTGACCTACGTCGTTGACGCGATGAGGTCGATGCTCCTCACTGGAGACTACTCGGGTCTTCCCGTCGACATCCTGGCTCTCCTCCTCTCCACTTTCTTCTTCATCGCGTGCGCTTCGACCGTCCTCAAGAGGCTCATAGAGTAGGGCAGGGCGCCAGCAGGTGAGTCTCGGGAGAGACGCATCCTTCCGCTCGGATCACTCCGTTCTCGGTTCGAACGCCTAAGTCCTAGCCCGACCATGGCCAGCCTCAAGGCGAGTCGATTGCGGGCGCCATCCCAGGGGATCAGGAGCTTCTTCGAGCCGAAGTCGATCGCCGTCGTAGGCGCCTCCACCGACTCCGCAAAGCTCGCCTCCATAATCTATTCCAATCTCCTCGAGAACCGCGAGAAGGGCGTACTGAAAGCGCCCGTGTATCCCGTCAATCCGTCGCACAGTTCAATCGGCCGCAACAGGTGCTATCCTGACGTCCGGTCCCTACCCGAGGTCCCGGAGCTCGTCGTCGTGGCTGTCCCGGCGACGCTCGCGGTCAGACTAGTCGGCGAGTCCGCGCGCGAAGGGGCCAAGGCGGCCATTCTGATAAGCGGTGGGTTTGCAGAAGCGGGGCGGAACGACCTTGAAGGAGAGATGCTGGCCGCCGCCAGAGCCCACGGGATGAGGCTGCTGGGGCCGAATACGATTGGGCTAGTGGACAAGTACTCAGGGGTCGATACACTGTTCCTCAAGCCTACAAAGCGGCTAGGGTCGGGAAGGGAAGTCGTCTCCATGCTGCGCCCGCGCAGGGGGGGAGTCGCGGTGATCTCCCAGAGCGGGCATCTCGGAGAAGTCATCTCGGAGGAGCTCGCGGCCAACCACGTAGGGCTCCGCGCGCTCGTGGGCACTGGGAACCAGCTTGACGTGTCCGTAGAAGACCTGATCGGCCACTTCGGGGGCGACTCTCGCTGCAGCGTCATCGCCGTCTACCTGGAGGGGGCGAGAGACGGACGGCGGTTTATCCGCGAGGCGAGCAGAGCGGCCGCGGCGAAGCCCGTCATCGTGTTCAAGCTCGGTAAGACGAAAGCAGGGGCGAATGCGGCCTTGACGCACACCGCTTCGCTTGTCGGAGACCTCGAACTCTACCGCGCGGCTTTCTCGAAGGCCGGGGTTGTCGAAGCAGACTCGCTTCAGTCGTTGGTCGACTACTCGGTCGCGTTCGCGCTCTTGAAGCCTCCAGCGGGGAGGAGGCTGCTTGTGACTACCAACGCGGGGGGCGTCGGCGCGATCGCCGCTGACGAAGCCGGGAGGTTGGGGCTGCGCGTCCCCCCTCTCGACTGGACGGCGCGAGACGCCGTGAAGCGATGCCTGACGGGACTCCCGCTCTTGTCGGCCCTCAAACTCGGAAACCCCTTGGACTTGACTGCCACTGTCCCTACCGGCCCCTACGTCGAAGCGACTGCGGCTGCGCTGGCATCTCCAGGATTCGACTCGGCGGTGGTCCTCCCGACCCACCAGACTCCAGCCGTCGACCCGGATATTGCTGAGAGGATGGGAGCCGCTCTGAAAGCGTCGGGAAAACCATCCTGCGTAAGCGTGATGGGGCGCTCGCCTCTGGCTCAGATGATCCAAGACGGCTTTCTCGAAAGGGGAATCCCCAGCTTCCCTACCCCTGAACGAGCGGTGAGGGCGCTGGCAGCGCTGTCCTCCTATTCGGACTCCAAGCCCGCTACAGTGGCGGCGGCGAGCGAGGGCACTGCAGACAGGGTCAGCTATCTCCCCAAGCGCGAAGGTCCGCTCCCCCCCAAGGTTCTAGAGATGCTGATGTCCGACTACGGCATCCCCTCGCCGCGTTCGGTGCTAGTCTCTCCTGGAGGCGACGCAGCGGAAGCGGGCGGCCTAACCTTCCCTGTCGTGTGCAAGCTCATTTCGCGTAGCCTCGTCCACAAGAGCGACAGAGGCGGGGTGATCCTAGGCATCGATGACGAAAGCGGCGTCGCCTCAGCGGTGGCAAAGCTTCGGGGGTTGGCGGCGCAGCTCGGAGTCGAGTGGGAGGGGGTGCTCGTGCAGGAAATGGCGGACCAAGGGGTCGAAGTCCTGCTCGGGTCAACGCGTGACCCGACGTTCGGTCCTGCCTTGGCCATAGGCGGAGGTGGAAAGTATGCGGAGGTCGTCCGGGACACCGCAGTGGCAATCGCACCAGTTGGGAGGAGGGAGGCTCGGCGTCTCATCCTCAGCACACGGCTAGGGCGGGTGCTCGAAGGCTATCGGGGAGAGGCGAGGGGGGACATCACGGGACTCTCTCGCGTGGTCTCCGACTTCTCGCGCATACTCTTCGAGAACCCTTCCATCGGGCAAGTCGAAGTGAACCCGCTGATAGTGTCGGCGAAGGGCGTCACAGCTGTTGACGTGCGTGCGGTCGCGAGTGGCAGAAGGCAGGCGTCGGCCCCGGCCGCAGGCATCCGTGGCGATATAGATGCCCACCCTTGAGCTCAGCTTTGGGATGCCTCCTCCGAGCTTCCCCTTCGCTTTCGCCGAGCCGGAGTAACCCAAGTGAGACGCCTTCCTCCTCTCGTCCTGATGCGCTGAGTCAACGCGACTCAAGAGGACCGCGGGAGTGAGTGGGGTGTACTCCGTACAGCCACATTACCCACTATATTTCGTGGCTGAACTATATTCCAATTCGGCAAGCCCTTTAGCCGGAGCTACCTTCATGTGCAGCGATGATGCACGAAGTGGAGGAACCAGAGGCCGCGAGGATCTGTCCGACGAAACGGGTGTCCGCGCGCGAGGTGTCGGTCTTGTTCGCCCTCGCGGGGAGGCCAGACACGTATGAGGGGCTCCTCTGTACTTCCGGGATGACCAGCTCTGAATTCCTGAAGCTCCACGACGGGCTCAGGGCCGACGGTCTTATCGACGGAGGGTCGGAGGTCGGAGAAGGAAGAGCTCAAGTGATGCTACGACTGACCGACCAGGGCGAGCGCGTCCTCCTGCGCGAAATGGAACACGTGTACGAACTGCCGGAGTAGCAGACTCGGTCATGCCTGCAGGGGCTACGGTTCGCTGACGGCCAGGTCAAGCGCCGCCTCGGATATGTCGGCGCCGTACTCTGCGACCCTCCTCGCGCTCTCGAGCATGAGCTTGACCGAGGCGACCTGCGCCCCACTCATCTTTGGCGAGAGGATCTCGGAGCTCAGCCTCTCGTCGAGTCTCGCGACCTCCTTGGTCTTCATGATCGACTCCTCGGCTAGCTTGGAGTCGAGTCTCAATAGCGCCGTTATCGAGCTCTCGAATATCTTTCGCGACACAGCGGCCATCTCTTGGATTTTCTTCACCGTGCTCTCCGGCAGAGACTTCAGCGACTCGGCCTGAGACGCGATGAAAGCAGCATGGTCTGCCACCCTCTCCGCGCTCTTCGCGACGAGCCTGTACCCTAGGCAGTCCCTCGCCGAACTTAGTCCTATCTCCTGAATCACGGACCTGTCTCTCACGGCGATGTTCAGCTGACGGAGGATGAAGTGGTAGAACCTGTCGACCTCGTCGTCACGCTGGATCACTTCCTCGGCGACCTCTGTCCTGCCATCGTGGAGAGCCGCGGTAGCATCCGTTATCATTCCGGCGGCGATGATCGCCATCCTCTCCAGCGCTTTCTTGAGGGGAAGGTCGATGTAGCCGGAAAGGCACTGGGTCAGGATTCCTGCCTGTGACTCTTCAATTATCTCGACGCCGACCAGCTTGCGCCTTATCCCCTCCCTGATGGAGCTCCTGAGCGACGCGTCCGACCGGCCCAGGTTTATCCTGATTATGTCATACCCGGCCAGGTAGAAGGAGATGAAGCTCCGGAGCAGCGAGTCTCTGTCGACCCCCGGGACAGCGTCGATTACTGCCTCGGACCTCGCGGCCTCCCGCAGCTCTCTCTTGGGGATGATCATGAGCGACGAGTCGGGCTGAGTGATTATCGCGACGGCGTCTCTCGGCTTCAGGCCCACGTCCCTCACCCAGGTCTTCGGAAGCGAAACGACGAAGCTATTGCCTCCAGTTATCTGGACCTTCCTGAAGTCCATGCCCAAACCTCCCTATATTCAGCTATTTAAGGCCATAGTCACATGAGAACCCACAATATCCTATTGTGGCCACAATACTTGAACCGACACTACTTCGGAGACCGCTATATCGTGGGAGCGGGCGGACGTCGCTCCATGCCTTCTGCAGACGAAAAGGAGTCTGCGTGAGGGCCGGCCTTTGGTCCGGAACGGTCGCCACAGTCGCCAGGGAGATGACTGTTGCAGGAACTCGGTGCGGCACACGAGCTTTATAGCCGCGATGAGGCGCGAGCCGAAGTGAGTTCAGGGGCAGGGATCGAGATCAAGCAACTGAGCGCTTTCTACGGGCAGAAGCAGGCCCTCTACGACGTCAACCTCTCCGTCCGTCCGTACCAGGTGACGGCGATCATCGGCCCGTCCGGCTGCGGAAAGTCCACTCTGATCAGATGCATCAACAGGATGCACGAGCTCGTCCCCGACGCGTACGTGACGGGCCAAGTGATGCTTGAAGGCGTCGACATATACGGAGGCTCGCTAGACCCGACGGAGGTCAGGCGTAGGATAGGCATGGTGTTCCAGAAGCCCAACCCCTTCCCCAACATGTCCGTGTCAGACAACGTGGTCGCGGGGCTGAAGCTGAATGGGGTGAGGAACAAGAGTAAGCTTGCAGAGGCAGCGAGACGCTGTCTGGAGCGTGTCTATCTCTGGGACGAGGTCAAGGACGACCTAAAGCGGTCGGGCGCCAGCCTCTCCGGGGGACAGCAGCAGCGCCTCTGCATCGCTCGCGCCCTGGCCGTGGAGCCGGAGGTGCTCCTGATGGACGAACCGTGCTCCGCCCTCGACCCCATAGCGACTGCAAAGATTGAAGAGCTCGTCGCGGAGCTGAAGTCGCAGTACACCGTCGTGATAGTGACACACAACATGCAACAGGCGTCCCGCGTCGCCGACTACACGGCGTTCATGTACCTGGGGAAGCTCGTAGAGTTCGACAAGACGACTACCATATTCGAGAACCCCAAGGAACAGCTAACGGAGCGGTACGTCACGGGGAAGTTTGGGTGAGTCTGGACTTGGCTAGGTTGATGGACATGGGGCTGGAGAAGCTAAACACGCTCTTGCTCGAAATGTCGACGATCTCTGAGAACGCCGTCGCCACATCCATACAGGCTTACAGCAGGGGAGGAAAGGCGGACGAGGTCAGGGAGTGGTCGGCCAGGCTCCAGACGCTCCACCGTCAGGTCAGCGACCTGTCGATGGAGCTGATAGCCAGGTTCCAGCCCGTCGCGTCCGACCTGAGGTTCGTGATGGCGTGCTTCGAGATATCCTATGGGTTCTACAGGTTCGGCAGGTACGCCCTCGACATAGTCGAGGTCCTCGAAGAGTTCGGCGACCTCAGCAAGTGCGACCACAAGGCCGTGGTGCAGACAGCACGAGACACACAGGAGATGATCAGGATGAGCGTCGACGCGTTCGCACGGCGCGACGTGACGCTCGGGAAGCAGATCCGCGAGAGGGAGGACGTCGTGGACGACAGCTACCGGAAGGTAGTGAGGTCGGTGATCAACCAGAAGAAGGACGTCAAGTGCGCGCTCTCAGCCACGCTGATACTCCGCTACCTCGAGCGCATCGCGGACCACGCGGTCTACATCGCCGAGTCAGTCGAGTACATCGTCACGGGCGTGGAGCCGAAGTAGGCCCTAGGCCTTCAGAACGACGACCTTTGTCGTGCCGGAGCTCGGAAGTATCGTCACGACGTCGCGCATCTTGACGCCGATGCCCTTCCTGCGCCCCGTCACCCCGTACAGCCTCGCGTCAGCGTCCCGGGTGATCCTGAGCTCGACGCGACTTCGCCACGGGATGACGTACCTGAAGGGATGCTCGCCGGTGCCCAGCCGCTCAGTGTACGTCGGGGTGATGTGGCATATGCCGACGCCGTCCTTCGGGACAGCCGAGTAAGAGTCGAAACGCATCTTCTCTCCGTCCTCCCTGTCGGGGTACGAGTAGTAGCCCGTCGACCCAGCGGACGTCGTCACCACCACGCCGTCCCCTATCGCGGCGTCCTCAAACTCTCCTCCATCCGAACTCACCTTCACCCTGTACCTGATGCAGTTGCTGTCAGACCCCCTCTGCAGATACACATCCGTGAACACCTCTCCCAGCCTCTTCCCGTTCCTGCGGACCTCCAGCCTGCCGTGCTCCTCGACGCTGTAGCGGCCTTCGGCCACGGCCTGAAGGGCAGCGGAGAGGTCATCCAGGTAGGCGGCGGCCATGAGTGCCTTCGAGCCTGTCGCACCCTTCGACCTCACGCCCACGAACAGTAGGGGCATGTCTTCGCTCCTCCCGCACGCACCGAACAGCCCGTCGCCCCCTAAGACGAGCCCCACGTCCGCTCTCCTCCCTCCGACCGTCATGCCCGCCTTCTTGACGGCCGTCGTCAGCACGGCGGGGTCGGCCTTCGGCTCGCCGTCGTTGAGCAGCAGCTTGACCTTCAACGCGGAGCTCCGCCCCTGCCTACGAACTCCAGCATGCTCCCCTCGCCTATGTCCCTCCCGCCAGTGTCAATGAAGCGAGATGCCTTCGCCCTCGCTTCATCCTGCTCGGGGGTCGAGGTGCCGAGCATCCCCACCAGCTTCAGGGAGTTCTCTACGGCGAACCCGCGAAAGTGGTTGTTGAAGTAGCCGTAGGTCTTCTCTACTCTCGAAGCGACATCCTTCACCTTGGGGACCCATCTTTTCAGCTCCTCATCGCCGTACCTGTAGTTGTACCACGGGCGCGAGCCTCTGCCGTGCCACCTGATGAACGCAAAGTCGGCCGTCACGACCGTCTCTGGCGGAAGCAGGGGTTCGTCGACTATGACGTTCGCTACGTTCTTCGATCTCAGCAGCGACCAGACGTCGTCCCTCAGCCAGGTAGGGTGGCGGAACTCGACGGCGAACTTGAGATCGTCCGGGACGACTTCGAGGAACGACTTCAGGCGCTCGAAATCTGCCTCGTAGGAGAAGCTCGGGGGGAGCTGGATGAGGAGAGGCCCGAGCTTCCCGGCGGTGATCAGCGGCTTCAGGAGGCTCAGAAACCGGACGAGTTCGGTCTCCGCTCCGGCCCCGACATCCAGCCTCAAGTCGTGAGTGATGGACCTAGGCAGCTTGGCCGAGAAGACGAAGTCCTCGGGCGTGTGTCTAGACCACCCCTGGACTAGGCCCTTAGCAGGGAAGGCGTAGAAGGTCGAGTCGATTTCCGCCGTCCGGAACACCCTGGAATAGAAAGTCAGCTTATTGGTGGCGGAAGTCGGGTAGAACGGGCCCACCCATTCACTATACGACCATCCAGAAGTCCCCACACAGAGCTCGCCCATGCGGTCGGCTCGGTTCGACCTTCTCGATTTAAGGTGATGGCTCTCTGGCTAGACCGACGGCATCCAGCCCGGCTTCGCAGACCAGGTCGCCACGGCGTCGTGCAGGTGAATCGACTCGAAGCACCTCGCGCTTACGTACTCCCCGTCGGGGAACCTCGACACGACCGCTCTAACGAGGTCTTCGGCGAACTTCGGGTTGGCCTGAGCCTCTAGGATCTTCCTAGCCTCCTCCACCCGTTTCATTTCTTCCTTTGGGACGGCCGAGAAGCACTCGTTAATCCTTCCGATTACTTTGAGTGAGTCAAGCGCCCTACTGCTGCTGAGCACCACGGTAAGCTCCGCGCGCTGCATGTGGCCAACGCCTATCATCTTCTTGCTGCACGGGCAAGCCGTCATCCCGACGACGGTGAACCTGTACGTTAGCGCCCCCCTCTCGGTGGCCCTGACACTTACCCGCGCGAACTGGTCGTCATAGGGGAGTTCGAACGCGGAGGTCACCGATGTCCCTGGCTGCGTCGTGTTGACCTCCCTGCATATCCACCTGAGCCACTCCTCCATCCCCGACGCTGACCGGGAGTTCGCCGCTCTCACCAGTCGGCTCATGTGGACTCCCCGGTGCAGTCCGGTCGACGTCTCGATGGAGAGGTCGACGGGCATCCTCAGGTTCCCCCCACTGAACATCACACGAAGGTTTGCGACTCCCGCGGTCACTGGGAGCCGGGACGGCTCGGACTGGACGTCTGCCGTCGCATCGATGAATTCTAGGGCGCCAGGCTGGGTCCGGTCCTTTGAAGCCAAGGCTGGCGACTCGAGCCTGCAGGGCTTATTGAATTTTCCCGACCGGGGGAGTGGGGAGGAGGGGGTCGATGACACCCGCCCGCTTGAAGGCCATCTTCCGCGCACGACACCCGTCGCATCTCCAGCAGTGAGCCCGCCCGTCCTTATGGCAGCTCCATGTCAGCTCGAGGGGGGCCCTTATGGTGCTTGCGAGCTTGACCACCTCCGCCTTGGTCCGTCCTGCGAGAGGGAGAAGGATCCTCGTGCGTCTCCGTCTCAGGGCGGCAGACCCCGACCAGAGGACCCTCTGAAGGCCTGAGAAGAATGAGGGCGCCGCGTCGTCGAAGAGCTTGGTGTCGTCCTTGTTGTGGCCTCCGACTATGAAGCCTGCGCCGACCTCCTCCGCGTATGAAGCTGCAAAGGAGTAGAAGATGCTGTTTCGCGCAGGGATGTAGACCCGTGGGGAGCCGGCGAGTGCATGTGAGCGGATGTCCCCCGCCTCTCTTAGGTCCGGAA
Source organism: Nitrososphaerales archaeon (assembly GCA_030038395.1). Lineage (GTDB taxonomy): Archaea > Thermoproteota > Nitrososphaeria > Nitrososphaerales > Gagatemarchaeaceae > UBA183. The sequence continues at coordinate 2,304 of JASHOZ010000012.1, read as the reverse complement.
GCCGCACGATGCGGTGCTCAGTTATTGTAGACCGTCGCGCAACATCCTTGGCAGCTTCGAGCTCCCTCCCGGCCATCCCTCGGTACTCGAACGTGAGGGCTCTGAGGCCGTAGTCTCTTTCGACGAGCCGCATGCATGTAGCGGAGTCGATCCCGCCTGACAGCAGAACTATCGCTTCTTTCGAGCGTTCCTACCTTCCCGGTGGACGCGCGCCAGCAGGTGACTTCCTTTGTTCAGCCCTTCGTATACATAGACGCCGACGGCGGTCACATTGTCTGGCATCCTTGGCGCGACTCTTCCGACTACCTCCCTCGCCAGGTTCTCCACGGTCGCCTCACCAGGAAGCAATACCGTTGTCTCCACTGGCGCCCGTATTGCGAACTCTCCGTGAACCGTATTGAATGAGAGGCACACGCTCCGGGTCGTCCTCGCAGTCACATACCTCTCGTTGATGAAGAGCTTGTGGTCGAGACCCCGCACCGTCTCGCGCACGATGTCTTTCGCCGCTCCGAAGTCGACAACCATGCCGTCGATGGGGCGTCCCACCAGCTCGACGAGGACAGATGAGGTGTGGCCATGCATGACGGAGCACTTCTGGGTCCTCGGCAGGATGTGCGCGTAGTCGAAGCCGAAAGACGGATCGTCCAGGAATATCGTCTGCAGGTCGCCCGACTCGCCCAGGCCGAGGACTCTCACCCCGTGGTCCCAGCCGTCAGTTCGCATCGCCTCTCTCTCGATCACGACGCACTTGATGCCCTCCTTGGCGAGTTCCCTTAGCCGCGCCTCGTCGATGGCGCGCCCGACGAAGACATATGTCTTGTTCACCACGAAGTCGGCGACGAGGTGGTCTCGGACCGGCACGACGACGCTCCGATCGTACGAAATGTCGAGGGCGTCGAGGAGGTCGGCTACCAGCTGGTGAGTGCTCGACGGAAGCAGCGCCCCTCGGTGTCGATACGCCCTCTCGTATCCGCCTTCGCTCAACGCCCTAAGCCTCGGCGCCAACTCCTCGGCCAGGTCCTTGGCCAACGCTACCCTCGTCGTCAATGGCTTCGTTTATAGTATTTCCATCTGAAGGGAGGGTGGCGCGGCCTTGATCCAGCCTGGTCAGGATAGCGGCTTCCCATTCCTCTGGAGGAGAGAGCCGTTCGCCCGGGTCCGAATCCCGGAGGCCGCACCAAGGTTCGCACTTCACCGCCCTCTTGGGAGTGCTCCTTCCTTCTCCTTTGGTCGAGGGCGGGAGACTCGAGCGCCTGAGTCAGCGACTTACCAGATCTCGGTCTCGCGACGCAGCCGCGCCGTCACTGTGACTTCCCACACGATGGCGAGAAGGGCTGCTCCGCACCGCTTGATGTGGCTCAGCGCCACGCCGTCTCCTGAGTCAGCGTCCCTCCGCGAACTGAGATTCCCTCCTCTCTCTTCATGACCTCGACCGGGACCCGACGGGAAGGCCTGCGGGTTCGGTGGAAAGCAAAGTGATGGGAAATCCGTTTAAGACGCAAGTGCCCAGCGGGAGGTGATGCGAGAGTCTCCTCCGCCAGAAGGAGGGGGGTCAGGCGATAGGCGCAGTGGAGCGCACTGAGTGAGCTACATGACGATGTCCCCGCTAAGCCATCCCTCCAGCGCTTGGCTCCGCCTTGTTCCGGTGGTTGTATGTCTTATCATGACATCCTCACTTCTTCACTCTATCCCTACAGGCGTTCCGGCGTCGTCGTCCGCGCAGAACCCAGGCCTCCCCTACGTCAAGTACACCCTTGACCTCGTCAACGACACCCTGCTACCGGGCAACGTGCTACCGCCAAACGGAGTTGGTCCGACCGGTGTCGTTTTCGACCCCTCCAACGGGGATGTGTATGTGACGGAGCAGTCATCAAGCGCGGTGTCTGTCATCGACAGCGCCACGAACACGATCGTCACCACAGTTAGCGTAGGGGCCATTCCGGCGGGGATGGCATTCGACCCCTCCAACGGCGACGTGTATGTGGCGAATCTGGGTTCGGACACGGTGTCCGTAATCGATGGCGCGACGAACGCGGTGGTAGCAACTGTGCCCGTAGGCGATGATCCGCACGGTGTGGCATTCGACTCATCCAACGGGGATGTGTATGTGGCGAACTACTACTTCGGCACAGTGTCTGTCATCGACGGGAGTACGAACAGGGTTGTCTCGACCCTGACCGTGGAGGGCAATCCATGGGGCGCCGCATTCGACCCTTCCAACGGGGACGTGTACGTGACTGACACGTTTGCAAACGTGGTCTTGGTCATCGACGGGTCGACGAACAGAGTGATCGAGACCATCGC
>JASHOZ010000011.1 GCA_030038395.1 Nitrososphaerales archaeon | reverse complement strand
AAACAGGAAGCAAAACAGTAGGAAGTTGGAAGGGAGGGCTTACACACTCATTATACTGCTGCTGTTGTCGTCAACGGTACTTTCTCCAAGTCTAGCAAGAGCGACCACGGCGGCACAGGACTATAGCGGGACGGTGCACGTCGAACAGGTATTCTGGTGGTCTAATGACTCGGTCTCCGAGTATTTGACTTTCTCCTGGTACGGCAGCTTCAAAGTGGAGATAACGCCTAGCGGGTACCAAGGCAACGCAACAGGAATCGGTTCGGGCTGGGGATATATCGATACGCCGTTTGTCTCCTACGTCGTTTCTGGAACTTCCCCATCCTCGGTCCCCATAAACGGCTCGGGGGGCGAGATAGAGTTCGGGGTGAGTGTCAATTTTACTATGACGGAATTCTTCTACGGCAGTACTTTCGTGGTGTCCGTCCTATACGAGCAGGGTCTCGGGTATCTGCCGTCGCTGAACCTCCGCCTTACGAACGATCAGCCACAGACTTACACATACCTTGCCCCTCCTGCGTACAACGAGTCGGGAATCTTCAGCCCGACCAGTCTATTCGGGGTACCAATCAACGAGTGGTACACCACCACTACCGTGACACTGTCGGCGGGCGACACAATGTCCTTGGTCTGCACTCCCAACCCCCAGGTCACGACCAACGATCCCGCGACGGCGGGACTTGCCGCTTGGCAGGGCGCAGCCGAGCCTGTCGTCTGGTGCACCGCCCGCGTAACCGGCTTGGGAATACCCTCAGGCACCGTCAACTTCACGTTGATTTCCTCGTTAGGTGCTAAGGGCACCCCCTTCACGGTGCAGGTGAACCAGGGGCTGAGCAATCCCGGGCCTTGCGGCGTATCGACCACGTGTGCCCTCCCCGAAACCACCACGACGTCTGCCCGCGTTACGATAGATGCCAAGCTTCCGCAGACCGTCACCGTCCAGGCGAACTACTCAGGCGATGCCTGGAATTCGCCTCTGGAAGGGAGCACGACGGTGACGTTCGTGGAGCTCTGCCCGTCTCCGCTCTCGACGAGCGCCAGCTCCTCATCCACGGAGTCCTCTTCGACAAGCTCCACTTCGTCTTCGACCTGTTCCTACTCTTCGGCGACAACGATGACCTCAGTCACGACGTCGACTTCCACAACGACTTCGACGGTGTCGTCCACGACCGCTTCTCTCTCGATTTCGACCACATCCTCTTCGACCAACTCCACCTCTACCTCGGCTGGCGTCAGCGAAGGGACCTTGGCCATCGCTTCTGGCCCTTCAATCCCAGCGGTCACGTTCACCTTCGCTTCGCCGGCAGAAGCCCCCCAGAGCCCGTCAACCCTCGCGCTCGTTTGCTCCCCTTCGGTCTTGAACCAATCAATCTTGGCCAGCTGCACCGCCGCCCTGAGCGGTTCCGGCACCCTCTCCATTCCCACGGGAACGGTGTCGTGGGGCCAGATCGAGCCTATCGGTACGTTCTCGAACTCCACCTGCACTCTGGTCAACGGCAGCTGTGGTGTGACCTTCTTCCTCGGCAACTCGTCCTACCCGGCAACGGTCACAGCCGCCTATTCCGGAGATGCATCCTATACGCCTGCGCTGGCGACAACCACGATTGCCCTTCTTCAGAACGGGAGCGCGACCGCAGATCAGAACGCGGTGGACGGCATCCTGGTCAGAATCGGGGGATCAACCGGCACTGTAGCCGACATTTCGACCGTGGGTTATCTGGAGCAACCAGCTGGGACGGGGACGCCGCCATTGGCGAGCGCGGAGTATTTTGACGTCAGCGTAGGCGGGGCTATCGGTGGGACAGCGACGATCTGTTACGACGGCGGGTATGTTGGTCAGCAGACCACTATTGAATACTACTCAGGAGGGGTCTGGACTCCCGCCTCAGACCTGAACGTGACGGTCGGCGCGAACGCTTGCGGCACTGTTCCTGTCTCTTCGCTCGCCGGGACGCCCGTAGCTGTGGGGACCCTCAACTCGTCGGTGAGCTCCACGTCGTCTACCACAACGATGGTCTCGACCACGTCCACGGCTGCATCGTCCACGACCCTGACGTCGACTACGCGAAGTTCATCGTCGAGTCCTGCGCAAACCACATCCTCGAAGCCAGGAGGAGTCCCTGAGTTCCCACTCAATCCCGGCCTCGCGACTCTGCTGGTCGCGGTCGTAGTGGCGTCGTACGTCATGACAAGACATGTAAGAACTTCCCGCCCATGACCCTCTCGATTGGTCCCGGGAAGCTCGCTCACTTGGCGGCGATTGACATTGGCTTGGCTACGGTCTAGGCACGACTGAGGAGGTGGAGGGAGGAGCGCGGGTGGGGGCCGCGGCGTGAACCATGGTGGTCACACTGGCGTCGATGGGGCGCGAAGGACGCGAGGCGTCCAGTTCCACCGCGGCGCCTCTAATGCAGACAGAGATGCAAGTGGTACATTGGCCACCGGAACATCGGAAAGGCGTTGGTGTCGTATGCCCAGGCGTTCGACTCCCGCCGGGCCCGCGAGAACGTTTAAATTCGACGTAGACAATATCGTTTACACCGTTGGCGACAACGCAAGTTCAGGTCAGGATTCCGGAAGAGCTCGTGGAAGACCTTGACCGTTGGATCGCCGAAGGAAGGTTCTCGAGCAGAAGCGAGGCGGTGAAGACCATCGTCGCTCTATACACGGAGAGAGAGCGGACTCGCAAGTTCTACGACCTGCTGCAGAAAGAGAGCGAGGGGGCTGGGAAGCGTCCTGAATCCCTGATTCCCCTGAAAGATGTTTTTTGAGGTACGCCGTTCTTCTTAGCCCGAGGGCCGCCCGATCGTTGCGAAGGGTTCAACGTTCTGTTGGGACGCGCATCATGGCGTCTATGAAAGAGCTCGAAGAGTCGCCCGAAGTTGGGGAGCAATTGAGACCTTCAAGATTCTGGAGAGTACGGGTAGGTGACTACAGGGTGATATACGAAATCGACAGGACATCTGGTCGCGTCATCGTCTTATTCGTGGACCACAGGAAAAGCCTGTACGACGAATTCTCGAGACTGCTGTAGACGTTTGTGGTTCAGGTTCGAGCCCGCCAGTTGAGTCCGTGATACCAGTTCTGAAACCGTTCTCGGTCTCGGCTCCGTCGGGCTCACAGAACCTGGTCCCAAAATTCTGTGAAAGCGTCCTTCGTGAGACCGGCTTGTTCGATGATGCTCAGCAGCGTGCCTGGCTTGATTTCGTCGTGCCTTGGGACTATCACCCTGCGTTTGCCATCCAGCGAGGCGAGTGCCATATGACTTCCACTCTGTCTAACAATCCTGAAACCCTTCTTCCCAAGAGCCTTCACGACGTCTCTCCAAGAGACGACCGGGAGCCTCTGCTAGACAGTTACCTCGACCAGTTCTCTCTTTCCGGTCACTTTCCCTAATTCTTCTATGACCTTCGACTCGCCAGGAAAAGACTCGAGATAGAGCTCTATGGCATCCTTGATGTTATCTAGCGCCTCTGCCCTTGAGTCTCCCTGGCTAATCGCTGCAGGAACCTCAATGCATCTTACGGAGTATCCACCTGCTTCCTCTTCTCTTAGCAGCACTGTGAACTTTCGACCTCCCACCACTGCTCTCTTCATGGTTGACCTCACAAATGCCAAGCAAGTATAAGTGTTCCATGCTTCTTGGCTGTCCCTTAGGAGTTACCCAATGAAAGTGTTGCCCTGGGAGTTCGGGTCCACTTCTGGCACGGTATGCCGAGCGGGTCTCGTCGGGCCCGCACTCACACGGTCCGAGTCCTCTTGTCAAATGCAAGAACTGTATGCGACGGAACGGAGAACCTATTCTGCAGTAGCCGAAAGCACCTGACGGACGAGGATGAGCACCCCTCGCTCCGGACTGAGAACATCATAGGGGCGCGAGGACGTGCAGGAGGTCTCCCCGCGCAGGCCTGGGAGAGTCCTCGGCTCTTCCAAGGTATCCAGGCTGGCTTAGCGCTCATCTCCAGGGATGCGCGTGCCACCCTGAGGATGGTCTTTCACGTGTAGGAGACGAGGACCAATGGCTCTGGGCATCGTCTGGTATCAGAGGATGCTGAGGGGGCGGTGGCCCTTTGACGACATCAAAGACAAGGCAGGTGAGATCCTCAGGGAACGTTCGGACACCGGCAACGACAGGGTTCCGTCTCGCTAAGGATCGCGGTCTTGGAGCACAACGACCTGAAGAAGAAGCCTGCTGCGCCATGATGGCCTTCTTCGGGGAGGGCCCGCAGCAGTAGGGGAGTAGACAGGTGGCGGACTAGGATCTCCGACCTCCCGAAGACGGCCACGAAGACAGAAGGGGGAGGCGCGTCAAGACAAGAGAGGCCAGCAGTTAACCTCTACTATCGAGGTGCCCCTGTATGCAACTCGAGATGTGGTTCTCGCTCTCCACACACTTCGCGGGAACCCTGCTCCTAGGTTCCGCGTTCAAGGCCACTAAACGATATAAGTCAATGTAACAGTGGTTACGTGTAGCCAACTTGATCAGGAAGGAGAGTTCTGATGGAGGAATCAGGGTTTTGGCTGCAGTAGCCATAGTTCGCCGCGGAAAGGTCTTGCTGATCCGAGAGCAAGAGGAGCCGTACCAAGGGGAGTGGGTCGTCCCTCAAGGCTACGTCAAACGCGACGAGACTGTCAGTGAAGCAGCACGGAGGGAGGTCCGCGAGGAGCTCGGAGTGGAGGTCGACCTTGAGGGCTTGGTCGGCGTCTATGATGCAACCTCAATGGTGGGTTCGGAGCATGTGCACTACGTCGTGGTCTGCTACTTTGGCAGAATTAGAACAGGGGAACCTCGGCCCACAGCTGAGGCCATAGACTATGCATGGGTCGACGTGAGGAACGGGTTCCAAGGAGTGGCTGCGCCTATGCAGAAGCTGCTGCTCGACCTATCGCGGAGCGAGGGAAGAGTGCACAAGTACGGCAGGGGCTGGCCGAGACGGTTCGAGGTTGGCCGGTGAGACCACGAAGGACCCACGGCTTCGAGGCAGCGAGCGATGAGAGTCAGAGCGAAGAAAGGGCCTAATGTGAAGATGCGAGTCCGCGTTGAAGGTCGGACTTATTCACTAATCCAGAAGACAGTCTCGGAGGAAGGATGCGAGGCGGGTGACGCAGTCAGAACTGCCATTGAAAGAGGAATGGAGCGGTACTGGGATACGTGGTTCGAAGTCACCGCAAAGGATCTGGGGCGACAGCGAGAAAGGCTCGAGAGCTTCGAGAGAGACAATAGACTCTTCACGAGACTAGTGAGGCAGAATTACGAACTTGAAAGGGTGACAGCCGAGTCAAGGGGGGCTCGATGACTCTACACCTTCACGGACTCCGCAGAAACCATGAGGACAGCGACGAACGACCTGTGATGATTGAGGGCTGTACCACTGTGGATGATGCGGTCATCCTCGAGATTTCGTTCGGGAGGGAGTTTTGGAAGAAGGTTGAGGCGTTCATCGACGAGAAGCTGGGTTCGCTAACCGCGCGTGAGAAAGAGGAGGCGGTTGCTATGTTGGTCGAGCATGGTGCTCCGAAGGAAGGCTCATACAGAGTCTTCTCGGCTGTAGAGAGGTTCGCCATTTCCAGCGAGCAATCCTCGTTGCACTTCAAGCAATTCGACCTCTACAGGCATAACCGCAGCGTCGCTGTCGGTTTGAAGGCGCACCTGGACAGTAATCGACTGCTCAAGAAGAAGCTTGCTGAGCTGAAGGGCGTTCAGGCCGTCCCGAGGGACGAATGGGACTCCTGGGACGAGAAGACCGTCGACGAACTCTACGAACGGTATGTCTTCGCAAAGTGAACGAATTGAGGAACTCGTCTCGGTGACGTTCTGCTGGCGAGCGAAGGCAGGAGGGCTTGTCGCACCCCCCTGGCCTCTTGAAGCCCCCCCGCGTCCCGACTCGTACCGATGGTCTGTTCTAAGTCTCCTTCGCTGACCCCTATATGGCGGTCTCGCCCCATCATAAGCCCATGATTGCTCCAGTACGTCCTTCTGTTTCGATTCAGCCCGAGGCTTAGAAGCTGAAGTTGCACTGCAGACCACTGCATCTCGTTCCGAAAGCGTGCCCGATACGAAGAGGGTCAGTCCGTCCCTTCAGACCTACTGCTCACACCGTCTGAGGTTCGCTTAACTGAAGAGATGCTGATATGTACGGACGCTCCGGGAGTGCGGGACTGTACGGGCATTACTGGAAGGCGTTCGACGTAGGCCGTTGACCACTAGAAGATACCAAAAACGTCTTCCACGAGTTCCTATCTGTTTAGCTTCGCGGGTTGTGCCTTGTCAGAGAATCTTGCTAGGGCGTCGGCGCACTTCGTGAGCATCTGTTCTACCTTCAACGTGTCCTCTGCTCTGCCGTACCGCTTCTCTTTCGTGCCGCGGTACCACTTCTTCAAGGCGTCGAGGGCTTCCTCAAGTTCGTCCGTCTCTTCCGACGTGACCTTTCCCTTGTGCAGATTGTCGTCAATCTCGTCGAGAAATTCCTGGCACTCCTCGAGTATCTCTTCATACTGTCGTCTCCTGTCGTCCCGGAACATGGACGCGAGGAGCGTGATGTCTTGTTTGTCCAACGCTGTCGCGTTCATAACGAGGACGGTTCCATTCTTGCTTATCTCAGAGCGCAACTGGCTGACTGCCGCTTTTCCTCGTTCACTGGCCGGCAAGATGCAGAGCGAGACGGGAGGATAGATTGCCCCAAGCTTCTTGAAATTTCTCCATGCTCTGACCCTTAGCTTCGACGGTTCGTTCGGCAGGTCATAGGCCACGATGACCCACTTGTTCCCCGCCGACTCTCCCATTGCCCTGTGGCAGAATGAGTCTTAGCGATTTAAGGGTATCAAGGATGACACCCAGTGCTGCCGGGCCAACTCTCGCAGATTAGTCATGCAAGTGGTCGGACTCGCTCCTGAGAGTCGCCCATCTATGCGGCGAACAGTGTTACAAGAGAGAAAGACTCAGAGCGCTAAGACAGACACTGTTCCGAGGGAGAAGTGGAACTCGTGGGACGACGTCGTCTTCGAGAGGTCCCAGATAAGTACCTGACTCGAGAACGAGCAATCTTGGGCACGGACCCCCCGGGGGCGCCTCGCTGGTCCTGCCTAAGTTTGCAATAGGCGGCTCCATCCTCAAGAGATTAAGCCAAGCGAGAGAGGCCTTCGAGGGAACGGCGGGACGGATCAGGTACGAGTGTTTCATCGTCAGGCTAGACAGAGGCAAGACTGACACGAGACGGAACCTCGAGAACCGGCTGGACTACTCGGTCGATGCGGCTCGAAACGGGCTGAAAGAGGGGTTCAGACTGCGCCAGAGGAACAAAGTCGAGTGAGACATCGAACTGGGTGGGCTCATCAGCGCCCAGAAGGAGATCCTGTCGGTCAGGAGCCGATTGGAGAGCATCTCCGCCGAGATGCTCGCTAGCTCCCAGTACGGAGCGTCCTCGCCAGAAAGTCGTAGACAGTGACCTCGTCGCCCATCAGCTCGCGGAGTCTCGCGACCACGCCCTCAACATCATACTCTGCCCTCTCAAACCTGACTTCCCTAGAAGATGTGTCCAGAACTGCATACGATGCCCTCGGATCTCCATCCTTGGGCATTCCAACGCTGCCAGGGTTCACGATCCAGCGGGTGCCATCCTTGACCTCGTAGGCCACATGCGTGTGACCTACCAACATGAGGTCGGCCTCACCCATTTCCAGTGAGCCGGCCTCCTCCTTCGTAATGTACCTGTAGAGTTCGTCACCCGGGCAGGCGTGCAGGGCCTTTATCCTCAATCCGTCTATGTCGAGATGGAGAGTTCTCTCCGCCTCGCCTAGGCCCTGCAAAGCCCTCCTGGGCATCCTCTGGAACGTGATTCTCTCGCGTGTTCTCACCGCCGCTTCGTGGGCCCTCGGGCTGCTCCGGCAGTCGAGCCCGAAGGCGGCCGCGACGTCGTGATTGCCAAGGACTCTCTTCGCGCCGATCTGCTTCAGCCTCGAATAGACCTCCATTGGATATGGCCCGTAGTCAACGATGTCGCCCATGAACAGCACTTCATCGTACCTCACCGTGCTCAGCACCGAGTCTAAGGCGGTGATGTTCGAGTGAACATCAGAAATCAGCAGAACTTCCACCTTTTACCCTCTCCGCCGTGTGGGCCTCAATTATATATGTGCTCTGTAACCACGGTTACATATGCCTGAGCACGGGCTGGCACGAGAAGCCGCTGAACCGGACCCATTCCAGAGCATCCTTTTCGGCGACCTTGGCACGATAGACGTCGATGCGTCCGAGCCTCCTTCCTTCTTTAGGGACCTGAATCTCGACCAGGTCCTCCAGTCACTCGTCCGCGGCAGAGAGGAGTACAACCTCAAGCCATTCTTCTGTTTCCCTTTGGACGACGTGAAGTCGATCCAATTTCGTCAGAGCGTGATGAGAGACCTTGAACGGGGCGCCGTTCGAAAGGCAGTCAGGCTGCTTGCTCAGGATATGAGCGAGGTGCGGAGGCACCTGGCCCAGGCTGAAGCTCTCAGAAACGCGTACCAGAGGATGAGTTGGGCTTTGGACGCGGCAGTGATCTACTGCAATGCGGTGAGCCGAGCGTGCGGCGAGCTTCGCGCAGCCGAGCCCGCCTCGGCGGGACTGCGCGGATTCTGTAGCTTTCTTGAGAAGTACACCGAGTCCGAGTCCTTCACGCTTCTCAGAGGGAAAGCGCGAGAGGCTAGCGAA
>JASHOZ010000010.1 GCA_030038395.1 Nitrososphaerales archaeon | reverse complement strand
ATCGCCGGTCCTATCGTGACCGCCGTCGGAGCAGCGTTCTACGACTTCATAGTCTTTGTGAGCAGCATCACGGCCTCCTTCCTCTTCCTCGCGATGATGGGGGTCGAGATGGGCGCGCTCATCGTGTTCAAGATAAAGTACGCCAGGGACATGGAGACGAAGATACGGTTGGTGCTGGTGATAGTCGCCTACGCGCTCTACAGCCTCTTCATCCCGGTCTTCCTACTCTCTGCCTCCCTCCCCTCGGTGCCCTGGATAGGCTGGAGCATGGGCCTGGGGACAGCGGGCGCTCTCGCGCCGGCCGTAATCGGCGCGCTCCTCCTGACCTATCTGATATCAGGCGGGCTGTCGTTCCTCTTTGGCACGCGGCAGGTCTGCTCCCTGTTCTGCACGGCGGCCCTGATGTACCAGGGGACCACCATCAGCGCGATGAGCTCCTTCAACAGGACATCCAAGCTCGGCAGGAAGTACCTGACAAGCAGGATTCCGTCAGCGTACACCATCGTGGTCTCCCTCGTCTGGGGCTCACTCCTTGTGACTGCGGTCCTTTCGTACCTGACCTCGATTGGGACGATTAACGTCACAATATTCGGGACGGACACCGGATACTTCCTTTACGCGTTCTACTTCAGCTTCCTATGGTACGTCGTCTGGATGATAACTCCGTTTGTCGGGACCTACGGCTGCTCGACGACGGGCATGTGCGGCTGGGGGGCCTTCAATCAGCTCATCTCGCGCATCGGCCTCTTCAGGCTCAAGGTCAAAGACAGCGACCAGTGCGTGCACTGCGAGACCAAAGACTGTGCGAAGGTCTGCCCTGTCGGCCTGACCGACATGCCAGGCACGTTCATTGAGTCGGGCCAGTTCAGGAGCTACAAGTGCATCGGCGTAGGCGAGTGCGTCTCCGCCTGCCCGTACGACAACATCTTCTTCTTCGACGCTAGGAACTGGGTCAGGCAGAAGCTCAACGTCCCGCTCCCTCCTCTTACCGGCGCCGTCAACACCGGGGAGGCGGGGAGTCCGTTGCCCCTAAGGATTTACGAGAAGAAGGAGTAGCCCGCCCGCGTCACTGCCGGCTTGACCCCGGTTGGTACCTGCCGCCTATCTCCTTCAGGATGTGGCTCGCGACGGAAGGGTGCGAGGAGATGATCCTCTGCAGGTCGGGCTGTATCGCGACCAGACAGGTACACTTTCCTTTCGCGACGACATCGGCCGTCCTCCTGCCCTGGAGCCCCAGGGCGGCGAGCTCGCCGAAGAACTGGTACGGCCGAAGCGCCGCGACCACACTCCCCCCGCTCCGTACCTCTGCCTCGCCCTCCGTCAGGATAGAGAAGCTCACGGACTGCTCTCCCTCCCTGACTATCATCGCCCCAGGCTCGAACGTCGCTTCCCTGAACGCTGTCGCCATGTCCCCCAGTGACCGTTCGTCGAGACCGAAGAAGATCGGTATCCTTCGGAGGAGTTGCTTCACCTCGCCGCTAACGTCGGGTTCGGAAGCCTCGAGCCAGAACGTCAGCGAACTGTGACACCCGGGGCACTCGTCGGGGCTGTGCTCCCCTTCGTAGAGGAAGCCGCAGTGATGGCACTCCCACTTCGACATGCCGGATTGAGACGGCCGAAAATCCCCACGCTATTTAACGGATTCTGGGGCTGCGGTCTGCCAACGCGACTCCGACACCATCCGGCGGGACGGTCACTCAGTCCCTCTGAGATTGAACTAATGGCGCCAGCGACCTATGTTTCGAGGGTCGCCGGGACTGCGCGAGACCGATAGGAGAAGAGCATCTCGGTAGGTGTTCGACAGGTTCTAGCCGCCCTCAGAGAGCCTTCGACGCCTTGCGCGCCTCCAGCATTGTCACGGCGGCCGCCACGCCAACGACCACGGTGGCAAAGACATAGGTCGATGAGAGCTGGGCGGGTCGTAGTATTGTGGCCAAGGCTATCAGCGCGGTCAGGAAGAACAGGGCGTACGCGACTCGTAACGGGAGCACCGTCCCTCCAATTCTCATCATGTCATCGTAGAACACCCTGTTGACCACATACCCGTCCCCCTCTTCCCTGATCATTCCGGCCTTCAGCAGCTTGTTCACATGATAATGTGCCAGGGATGGCGAGCTCAGCCCCATCCCTCGGTAGATGTCGTGTACACCAACAGGTCCGGGCTGATGGTAGATATATCGGAAGACCTTCTTGCTCGTCCCCTCCAAGACGTCGTCTGTTTTGGCATCCTTCAACGATGACGGCTTGTTCAGCCCATTAGCACATTTAGTTCTACCCTTCGAACGCATCCATTCTAACGCGTAGAGCTATACTAACGGCTGCTGCAAGGGGACTCGCAGTGCCTGACCTAAGGAACAGACGGGTAGTCGTATACTCAGCGGTGGCCGTGGCCGTGGCGATAGCTCTGACGGTAGCCGTAAGTCTAGCGTTCCCTTCGCCCAACCTCACGACCACGCTTGGAGGGTCGGAGTCCTTCGCGCCCGGCTTCTGCCCATCAAACAGCAACTGGTTGAGCGAGCCCACCCCTGTGGGCACTTTGGCCCCTAACGGGACCGTGACGGTCGATGGCACAACCTACTGGTACGCCACTTTCGTCCCAACGGAGGAGTCCCTGGCTGGCGAGACGTACCACTTCGAGGGGGTGAACTTCACCGAGCAATCCGCATCAAGCGCCATCCTGACTGGCATTCAACAGTGGAGCGTCACAAATGCGACCGTGCTCGAGGCTCCCATCGACGGCGGCCGCTCTTGCTCCTTCTATCTTCCGTCCTTCGGCATCTCCTTCAGTGATGGGTCCGAGTACTTCCTCAACAGCTACGTCGCTGACCTGAGCGGTGCCGCCCCCAACGCGACCCTCGCCGTTGCCCCTTCGCCGGGGTCCGCAATCGACCTGAACGCTGCGGCCCCGAACGCGACCCTGACCTTCCAGAACCCACCCACAAGCGATCCGTGGTTTACCCCGCAAACGGCGCCCAGAGCGGGCGTGGGGTACGAGGCTGACGGCGGAGCGCTCACCCTGTACGTGAGCACTTCGTAGCCGCGTTAGCCGCGGGTCCTCAAAGCAGCCTTGGCCCGTGACTCGCCGTTCCATAGCCGACACGCAGCGCGGATGCATCCAGGGAGCAAAGTTGGAGGCTCCTCGTAACCGGCGACAATCTCCCGCCCAGCCTTACCCTCAGCGGACTCGCTCAAACCTGATGTGCTCCGCGAGCCTCGCGCTCACTTCTTCCCCATGGCCAAGAAGAACGGAATCGCGAAGAAACTTGTCATCCCCTCCTTGGACCTGTGCGACTTCAGCTGCCGCAGCCTGCCGGCGAGCCGGGCTTTGCGTCTGTCGAGATACCTTCTGATCCATGCCTCCGAGAGGCCCCCTGCCACTAGCACCTTCACATACTCGTCTGTCCGTTTCCTATCGGAGAGATGCTTCAGGGTGAGAGCGTCCTCGGAAATCAGTGAGCGGCGACTAGTCCTAGAGTCACAAGGCGTCATGGGTACCTCGAAGATGCCGTCAATGGTGATCTCCTTCAGGCCGGCCCTGTGAAGGAGGTCGGGGAGCCTCCGTCCGATTGTCGGGTCCTGGCCATAGAGCTTCTTCCTCCCTCTAATCTCCGCCCTGAGGACGATTTCCCCGTCGCTCACCTCCTTCGTCCCAGACTCCTTGGGGGTGTAGCTGCTGAACGCACCCCAGTCAGGCTCCACCGGCGCCACGAATCCGTCTCGTCTGCAGACCCTGGCCATCTCTCGCAGTGCCTTCTCTGGAGAGGTGAGGTGCATCAGAAACGTCCGCGAAGTAACGAGGCCAAAGGCGCTAGGGCGGAAGGGGAGGTGGTAGGCGTCTGCCTGGATGTAGTCGACCCGGCGACTGACCGATACGCGTTCTCCTTCCTCATCTCTCGCCGCCTGCAACGACTTGCCGCTGATGTCGACTCCAACGACTCTTGAGGCCCCTCCGTCGCCAAGCAACCCTCTACCGAAGAACCTGGCGAGGAAGCCAGAGCCGCACCCGACGTCCAGCAGCCCCGATATCCGCCCTCCGGTCCGTGACATCAGAGATGACCTGTAGAACAGAGGAATCCAGGGCCTTTGCTTCATGGTCTCTGCGAGGCGCCTTCTCGACTGGACAAGCTCCTTCGCTTTCCAACGACTCTTTTGCCATCCCGCCTCCTCCTTCGCACTGAATCGGCGACGTGTACTTGACGCGCTCTGTCCCTTTCTCAGCAAAGGAGCCTCACTCCCTACCTGGTTCTAAGCGCGAGTTCGGTCGCCCTCTTAGCATTTGCCGAGGCGGGCTTGTCATGGCGAGACGACACTGGTCAAGCAGAGCGCGTTCGTCGTCGCACCGGCCTCATGGCTTCGTCACTGACTGGACATGCACGTTCACACCGGGCGCATCCTGCTTCATCGGCATGAAGAGAAGCAATTCGTCGCGGCTCCGATAGAACTCCAATGAGGGACGGACTTCGTCATGGTCTACATGGGGCTCAAGCGACTCGACGAATTCCCGAAACACCGCCGGCAGCCTCCCTTCTCGAATCACCCTCTCCCATCCCGTCACCTTTCGCTTGGCGTACTTCCCTCCAGGAATAAGCCCTGACTCAAGTCGCATCACTTCAGGGTCGTCGCCATCGACCGCTGCGACGCACGCGTAGTATTCCTCTTCACCATTCGGAAGCATTCTGAAGGCCCCGTAGAACTTGCGACCCTTCAGAGACGGCAGCCGAGACTCAAGGAGAGCAAAGGCAGCCGACGGGCCGCGGCCCTTCATGTCGGCTCTGACCCTCATGACAGGGAATTCCTGCAGTTCGACGATGGAGTCCATCGCGTCCCGAGTTCCAGCCTGCCGCATATATGCAACGGCCTCCTACTGTCAGGGGCCCAATGGGGGCGTGTCGAAAGTAACCTGCACTCGCGGATGTCCGAACCGCGGCGTCGGCATGCCCTTAGGTTCGCAAGGCCCAAGTCTCCATCTCTCGAGTCCGCCGGTCGGTTGGTCATGCATGGCCACCGTAAAGGTGGATCAAGGCTGTGTGGCTCGCTGGCGCTGATTCTTGCGCACGAGTACGGGGGTCACGTTAGGTCTCGCGTTTCTTTGCCTTCATCCTGTGCGCGACTCTGCTGGCGAAGAAGGCGACCAGTGCGACATACCAGATTGAGAACCGCAGGTAGCCTATCGATGGGATTGACACCCAGAAGACCTCCGACGCCGAGACGATGAAGACGCCGCCTGCAAACGCCCAGGCTGCTGTCGCAATCTTGAAGCCTGTCAGCAGGTCGGGGCTGAGCCTGTGTGCTTTCCCTTTGGTTTCCTGGCGGACCGTCGCGTAGGCCATTCCGGACAGCAGGGCCATCATTGACCCCGTGTCGAGCGCAAAAGCTGCGGATGAAAAGTCCAGGAAACCAGACGGCGCGACTTGGAGGACGTAGTAGAGGAATGGCTCCAGTACCACGCAGAAGAGGAGGGCAAGGTTGAGAACCTGCATCCCAGGCGTTTCGACCGGGAGCACGGACACCGTCCTGGTATACGCCAACCACACCCCCACGATGATCAGGAAGCTGAATGCGAAGGTCCCTACTTCAGACGTCAGTTCAGAAGAGTCTTGAGGGATGTGTTGAATCAGGGCAATCGAGCCGATAGACAGTGCAAGGCCGAACACCAGGTCGGACAGGCTTTCGATTCTCACCCGTATCCTGCGCACCTCCGTCTGTTCGTCTGACAAGATTGCCCTCGTCCGGGCACATGGAAGGAGCGTTCCTCTTTTACACGTTCACGGCCTTCGCGGAGCCCTCAGCCGTTTCTCCGGTGAAGGCGCTCCGCCAATGGGGAGTCGAATAGCATGGACGAGCGCCGTCCTGACCGCAAAAGGTAGAAGACCCTGCGAGAGGAGCGCCGGAGGGTTTGTCACCAAGGCATGTTACATCCGTGGGTTTCACGACTCCGACCCTGAGCTTGCAGAGTCTAACCAGCCGGCACGCGTCGACCGTTTGAGTTCTCCCGCCCGAAGCGGGTCGGAATGAGTCACCGGATCTTGACATGCCCCTATCTTCGCCCTCTCCAACCCTACCGAGAAGGCCGAGTGCACGCCTGAAGAAGCGTACAAGTGGTCATCAGGCAAGGCCCTTCACGCGGCATGCGTTCAGTTCCCCTCGGCGCAATGCGAAGACAACACCTTTCTGTCAGGGCAGGCCAATAACCTCTGCATCTATCGTGCGGTCGGATTCGCTGCTTATGCGGCGGGCTCCAAGCGAGTGACCGACGAGATGTTTCATTGAAGCCACAAGGGCAACTGGGGACCAAATGACCGTCGAGCAATTCCGTATGTGTATGTTGTTTCCCCAAGCAAAGCAACGTCCTCGAGACGGAAGCGCGCGCGGCCATACGCGTCGCGACTCTCGTGTTCGACCGAAGTCTGGCCAGGGTTGACAGTCCGAAAGACATCGACTAGTGGATGCGAGCGTCGGTCTACAGGCCCCAGTATAGCTCCTAGGCGGTCCCCAAGACGGCGTGCGGCTCGTTGAGATGGAAAGCCCACGAGACGCAGAGGCAGGTCTACCGCGCCAGCCACCTTACACTCTAATGTACACCTTGCTATCTGAGGTGCGGGGCTCTAACATGAGGTCGGATACAGCACGAATAGTCATGTGGACCGGGGGGGACTCGAACCCCCGACCTCCCCCAGCTTGGGGCTTAG
>JASHOZ010000009.1 GCA_030038395.1 Nitrososphaerales archaeon | reverse complement strand
TTCAAACCCTTCTTCGCTGAAGATGATGAGCAGTCATCCCAGGTCCATCAGGGAGAAAGTCTCAGGACGTGCTGACGCAGGGCTTTCCGTGGCGCTATTATCCAATAGTGAAGGTACAAGGGCGACATTGTTCACCCGACCCTCGCAAAGGCGCCTGTAGCGAATGCCCCGGCATTCGGGCCCCGTCGGGCCCGTGCTCACTTTCGCAGCTCGGATTGGCCCCCCAGCGTGTTGGCCACCGAGAGGCTCAAGTGTGGCTACAGTGATGACCGGCAGGGCGCGAAGGACAGTAGCTACAGAAGGCGGTTGGCCTGTCCTACTTGACGTAGTCCAGCGGGTCCTTTCTCTTCATCAGCTTTCTCGCTCTGTCCAGCTCTCTGTCTGCTGAGATGATCACGCTAGCTCCCGAGCCTACAGCCGTGGCTAAATGGATTCCATCGTATGGCAAGATGCGAAAATCCCTGGAATACTCAGCAGCGAGCCTCACAATCTCTGCGGTCACGGGCTGTACCTTCAGGCGGTAGGAGAGCACGCCGGAGATGTGTCTGGTCGTGTCCTTCATTTCGAACTGACGGTATAGCACTCCCGAGACCTCGGTCAGGACTTGAGCAGAGATGACAGCATCCAACTTTGACCGCTCTATGTCCTCCAGCACAGACCTACAAGCCGCTCCGTAAAGTCTGTCAGCCGTAAAGGAATAGAGCCAGACGTTCGTGTCGACGTAGACGGTTAAGATCGCCCACCCGCTGCCCTGAACTCCCTGACCGAGCGCACGGCGTCCCTCTTCTTGACGACGCTGCCGTACAGTTCGCTGGTCGGAGTCTCCAACTTGTTAGGGACCCTCAACGCGATCTCCCTGTCCCGTATCTCCAAGATGAATTCGTCTCCAGATACGAGCCCGAACTCCTTGATGACCCGCTTGGGTATGGTGATCTGGTTCTTGGAGCTGAGTCTCGCCGTTGTCAACTTTTCTGCTTTGTTGCTTTACACTCCGCCATATCAATTTTTCTCAAGCAACTCGCTGGCGGTTCGACTCCCGTCGGGCCCGCAAAGGTGCTGGCTAACCGTTCAGCTTCGGATTTCTCTCGCCGTCGACGTCAGGGGGTGTAGTAACAAGTCTTATGTACTACCCAGCATCGTGTACTACCGATGACCAATGAGGTGAAGGTGACCAGGAAGGGTCAGACTACCATTCCTGCTCCTCTTAGAGAAAGGTACGGAATTGAGGAGGGAACCAGATTGGTGGTTCTCGACACGGGCGACGGCATCCTCTTCAGAAGGGCCAGAAGCACCGCCGATCTTGCGGGAAGCGGCTCCTCCAAGGCAACCCCGAAGGAGATGAAACGTCTCCTAGACAAACTCAGGGCAGAGGACCTTTGAACCTCTACGATACTCGATTCTTCTTCGAGCACTACTATTCGGACGACGGGGCAGTATTGGAGAAGACTAGGAGCCACCTCAGGGCGAACGGAGTCAAGTACGTATCCGCTGTCACAATCCACGAAGTGTACAAAATCAGCATGGAAAAGGAGGGGAAGGAAGTGGCGAACACTAGGACGACCCTACTCGAAAAGGAATTCGAAGTGATCCCGGTGGAGGCTACGGTGGCTGAGAGGTCGGCCGAACTGCGGAGCAGATATCGAATTCCCATGGCCGACAGCATGGTCGCGGCAAGCGCTGAGCTGTTCAGGCTGGCGTGCGTGAGCGACGATCCCCACCTCGGGCAGATTAGGGAAATCAAGTCCAGGTGGATCTAACGAATGATGTACGGCTCGGGTGGCTTCTGGCACAGTTTGCCATGCGGATCCCGTCGGGCCCGCAACCTCTGCGTCAGCGCCGCAAGTCAAATGCAGGTCTTACACTGCATGGTTTGAAGCAACAAATCTGCAACGGCAACGAGTCACGGGAGAGCCTGCTCAGACCCAAGAGAGCACGAAGCTGCGCCTCCGCTCCAGAAGCGGTCGAGGGGATGAAGACGGGCCCACGCCGGAGTCACAGGGTCGGGGTACCATGGTGACAGCATAATGGCCTAGCCGCGCTACTCGTTGGATATGGCGATAACCCGATCTTAGGCAGCAGGATGCTAGGTCGCAGAAGGCATACTTCGGCACAGGAAACGGCAGCTCTCCGGCAGTCAAGAAGTGCCTGTACGGTCTATAAATATTACATATGTTATATCCACCGCATCCGGAACCATGGTTGGCGTGGAAGAAGCTGGAGCTGCGGAAATGCTCGAGGCACAACCCCGAGAGGAGGCGGCCCGAGGGTTCCGCTTGCGGGACGTCATGAAGAGTGACTTCGTCCGCTCTTTCGGACCCGCTTGGTTGGTCATGATGGCAGACGTGGACGGCTCCTCTGTGATCGAGTCGGCTCAGACTGGGGCCTTGTACGGCTACGGATTGATCTGGTTGCTTCTGATCCTTATCGTTCCACTTTACATCATCCAAGAGCTGACGGGCCGGATTGGCGTTGCCACGGGCCGGGGCCTAGGCAGCGTCGTCCGGGAAAACTACAGCAAGGGCTGGTCGCTCCTGATGACCGTCCCCATGGCCGTAACCGACATCGTCACGTACGCCATCGAGTACATCGCAATTGCCATCGGCCTCGAGGTCGTCGGCGTCAGCCTATGGTACTCACTTCCGGTCATCTATGCGGTCCACATCCTAGTCGTGACGAAGAGGAAGTACAGGCAGGCCGAGATCCCGCTTCTCCTGACCTCGGGGATCCTCATCGGAGCCTTGACCGTCGTTCTGCTCTTGGCGGGAGTCCAGCCGTTTTCATCCCCCACGGCGAATCCCGTCCTCTTCGAGAGCAACCCAACCTTCCTCGTTCTGATTGCCGCATCCGTCGGGGCAGTCATCATGCCCTTCATGCTCTTCTTTCAGGCGTCCGCGACCGGAATCAAGTCCGAGGAACTCAAGGAGGCCGGAGTAGCGGTCTCCAAGAAGAGGGCCCAGAGGAATATGAGGATCGAGACGCTCCTCGGTGCGATCGCGAGCGAGACTCTCATGGTCATCGTGGCAATGGCGTTTGCGAGTGTCACCGGGGCCCAGAGCCTCAGCGCATTCGCGAGCGCCGCGCAATTGGGACAGGTGCTCGCTCCAGTCGCCGGTCGCTACTCTCCGTACATGTTCTGCCTCGGGCTCGTCGCCGCGGCCTTCCTCGCGCTCATAGTGATGTCTATGGCGAGCGCGTGGGGAATCGGAGAATCCCTCAATCTAGACAAGAGGTCCATATGGATCGTCTACGTGGCCGAGAGTCTGCCCGGCGTCGCAGCGGCTCTGCTGATCCCCTCCGGCTATCTGATCGATGTGGTGATCTATATCCTCGTATTCTTCGTACTCATATTGGTCGGCCCCATGATTATGATGGGCGTGATAGGAAGCAATCACAGGATCATGGGGGATCTGGCCATGAGACGGCGGGAGCGGTTTGTCTACTGGGCTACCTTTGTCGCGGTTATCTCCACGGCATTAGTCGCAGTGGTCTACTCCATCTAAAGTGAGTGGCGCGTGGATTCACGCGCCGGCCAAGGACCGAGTCAGTCCGATTGCGGACTTCAGATGTGACATCAATGAGGGAAGCCGCAGTCTATCCTGAGGGAGCAGTTTGGAGTATCTTAGCCGGGCCATCTAAGAGCCTATCCCGAAATTGCTAAAGAGCTGGATCGTGCGCCAGTGCAACCTGCTTAAGGACCATATGGCGCGTCTGGCACTGGGCTTCGAAGCGGACCTTCCTTGCTCTCCATTTCCTTCAGAGCCTTGAGGAGGACTTCGCCTATAGGGGTCAGTTTGTACAACTTCACATTTCCGTACGCTGATTCTTCAATTACGAGGCCATATTTCAGCAGCACACCCACTTGATAGTCTACAGTTGTCCAGTCGAGCCCTAGGCCTTTCGAAAGCTGAAACCTATCTTTCGGTGTCTCGAGTGCTTCCATGATTGACGTCCTCGTCCCGCTCCCTCTCATTTTCGTGAGCAATCTGAAGAGGTCCTCAGTCAGTCCGAGGCGGCTCCACTGCGATTTGACCCTCCCTCTCCAGAGCCACGCACCTACCACGAAGCCCCAGCTAATCGGAGCGAGGACGTACGAGCCGCCCTGCAGCGATGCCAGGGAAGCAAGAGCGGAATTAGGGGGAGGGTTGAACGAGTATGAGCTTGTATTGCCGGACGTCCACGGGTGGTAGCCTGCAAGCTCGAACACGAGAAGCACTGTGTTGAACAGGGCGAAGACAGATAACGCCGCAAGGACAAACTTGTATTTCGACAACTGCCTCGAAACAGGCTTCTCACAATAAATAGATTTTCCAGAGTCATCTGGAAAAGCTACTTATCCCTTCGGGTCGTTGGAGTCCCTCATGCACAGATGCGCCCCCGCCGGCGTCGAACGCCATGGGATTGCGGTTGCTTCGGCCATGTTCGTAGCCATAGCATTACTCGTCGGGGCGACGGTGGCAATCTCGGCTATCGTTCCATCCAAAACGACTCCTGGAACCGCAATCTCTAACTCCGCCGGCGTGACTTACTCTGACAACGGGTTGATATGCACGCTACCGATAGGGACTCCAGCCTATGTCAGCAGCCTCGTGCCCCGAATCACCCAGACTGCGCAGTTCAATGACCGTGCGGGTAGTCTGCCTTATGTCTACGTCTACACGGACAACATCACGAACCACTCCGTTACTGTGAACAATAACACGAAAGAATTGCCAGACATGGTGGAGCTCGGATTCTATACCGATGGGCCCACAACGTCCTGTAACGACACTGGAACCTTGAGCGCGATTCATCTGATACTCGTTCAGGTTCCGCTGCAGAACGGAGCCTTCAATCTCACTGGGGCGACGTATACTCTTCAACCGCCTCATTATTGAGTAAGAGCCTATCCCAACATTGTTCTTCGGTAGACCACGATACAACAGGCCAGTTGGACGAGTGCAAGGTAGTTCTCGGCCTTCTTTTCCCACCTGATGAGTAGACGCCTGAACCGGTTCAGCCAGGACGCGCTCCTCTCCACGACCCACCGCTTCGGCTTGTACCGCTTGGCCGGTTTCTCCATCTCGCCCCTGTGGCGCATGTGCGGAATGTATTTCCTCTGGACGACGCCTGCTTTGATTTCTCTGGAGTCGTACCCTTTGTCGAGGCACAGATGCTGCGGATGATACCTTCTCGGCATGGGCCTCTCCACGACCACGCCATCTAGGGTCTTGAAGGCTGACTTCACGTCGTGGGTGTTGGCCGCTATGACGATGGCAGCGAGGGGCGTTCCCCTCTGGTCAGTGAGGATGCTCCTCCTGGTTCCGAGCTTCCCCCTGTCGGTCGGGTTGGGACCTGTCTTTTTCCCCCAAGGGGCGACTTCACCAAGCTCGTGTCGAGCGACTGCCATTTCCACTTTATCCTCCTCCTTTCGTCGTATTTCTCCAAGAGGTTGGCCCAGGCCCTCTTGAAGACACCCTTCTTGACCCACTGCTGGAACCTCCTATGTGCTGTAGAGCCCGAGCCGTACTCCTTCGGGAGCTCTTTCCATTGGGAGCCTGTGCGGAGCACGTAGAGTATGCCGTCCATGACCTTCCTGAATGGAACAGGTGGTCTCCCTCTTGTGCCTGGCGTCTTCTCCTCCCCGAGCAAGGGTGCCATCTGTGACCACATGTCGTCCGGGATTCGCTTGATGGTCTTGAGCTGCTTTGTCGTATTCTTTACCGCCTCGTCTCTGGAGGAAACGAAGAGGCACTGTGGGGACCTCAATCGACGAAAGTTGGCTATTCACTCATTTCTGGGATAGGTTCTAAGTCTCTCCAGAGTCCGCTGTCCTCCGCATGAGCCTCCTCGTCGCGATGGGCGACATAATGGTCGTGAGGATGCCGACCCCCACCACGACCGAGAAAATGCGTTGATCAATCAAGCCCAACTGATAGGCTGTCGTGGCTATGACTAACTCGACGAAACCCCTCGAGTTCATGAGCGACCCAATCACGAGACTCTGGCTAGATGAGAAGTGCGACACCCTCGCCCCCGCGTACCCTCCGAGGAACTTGCTCCCGAGTGCCACGGCAAGAAGGGTCAAGACAAGGAGGGGTACGGCCACGACAGAGCCGAAGATGAACTCTGTTCCGATGTAGGCGAAAGCGATGGGGCCGAAGAATCCGTACGTCGCGCCCCGCACCACTGAGCTGGCCTCCCCAAGACGCGTCGGACCGGCGAGTTCGCTGAGCACCAGGCCCGCGAAGAACGCGCCGATTACGAGCTGCAACCCCGCCCACTCCGCCAAGAGAGATACGCCCACCGCGGCGGCGACCAGCAGGGCGAAGTAAGACCCGGGGGCGCCCAAACCCCGTTCCAGGGTGTCCGTCCATCTCCTCACGCGCTCGAGGTTGTGTCTCACGAAGTGCTCGCAAGCCATCACGGCGGCGAGGAAGACCGCGATGGTGGCCACTTCTGTTGCGACGCTCCAGCCTGAGGAGGCGTTGCCGCCGGCGAGGAGCAGGATGAAGCTCAGCGCTACGAAAGAGATGATGTCATCGATGACTCCGGCCGCGACGACTGTCGCTCCCAGCTCCGTGTCGAACAGGCCGAGCTCCATGAGGACCATGGTGTTCACGGGAACGGCGGTGATCGAGACAGTGAGGCCAACCGTGAGCGAGCTGGCGACTCCGATGCCGAGCCACTCCGAGACCGCCACCGCCGCGAAGAAGGGGATGGCGAAGGAGACGCAGGACACCAACGCGCCACGCTTCCCCGCGGCGACCAGCTTCGAAGGGTCGACGGTGAGCCCCGTGAGAAGCATGATGAAGAAAAGCGCGACGCCTTCGACCGCGGCGAGGTCGGTAGTTGGCTGGACGAGGTTGAACAGGGAAGGCCCGATGATGACTCCCGCCACAAGTTGGCCCACGAGTGCGGGCTGCCCTAGCCTATGAAAGCCCTCGCCAAGGAGCCACGCGCTCGCCAGCATCAGGAAGAGCGCAGGGTAGAACCCTACCGAGCGCGAGGACCCCCAGGTCTGGCGCCTTCCACGCTGGCCCTCCTCGCCTCGACTGAGAGTAAAAGGGTTGAAGATTCCTACGCGTTGTCCTTCCTTACGCGCCCGAGCTCCTGCAGGTCGGAGGGTGCGCGCCCTAATCCCTCACTGGAAAGGGCGTCAGCACGGCCGAACCCTCAAGCCTTGCCTGGGTCAGATCGTCCCGTCAATGCGCCCAAGAACTTTCAGAGCCGTCAACGTTATCATCTTGCTCGGCTCCCCGGCCCTTTCCAAGGCGAAGGGACTCAGGTCCTTAGGAGTCCCTTCCGGCGTGTAGATGACCTCAGGCACGGACTCTGGTCTGACCATGTCGAGGTTCCACTTGCCATCAGGCCTCCTCTTCTCCCTGACCAGGCCGGCGGCGAACCCGAGCCTCCTGTCTGCGGAATGGCCCAGAGCCGTCAGGAAGTCCAGGCCGACGAGGACATCGTAGTAGTAGTGGATGGGGTAGTGGAAGCGGTACCATGGCTCGTGCCGCTCTCCCTGCTCGTGGAGCTCGCGCTCTAGGAAGAACTCCGCTCCCTTCTCGCAGGCGGCCTTCATGCTCTTTGTCCACTTCTGCCGAGGGTAGACGGCCAAGGCGCTGAGGGGCTCCCAGGAGTCCAGGCTCCTCCCGCGACGCCTGCCGGGGAAGTTCCAGCAAGACCATCCCCCTTTCTCGGCCTGGTTCTCTACAAGCCACCGGAACGCCTCCCTGACTCTTGGGTGATCAGCGTATCCGAACCTGATCAGGGCCCTCGTCGTGTTGCCGGTTATGCACAGGTGGCTGTAGCTCTGACCCTTGAAGGCGCTGAACCCGCCGTCCCCCTTCGAGAATTGCCTGATCCACATCTTGCACGCCCTGTCGACGCCCGGTTCCTCCTTCGTGGCGCCCAAGTCGGACAGGATTAGAAGCATCCAGTTCGTCGCAAAGAAGCTCGGAGTCCAGAGGCTCTTCTCGTGGACCCAGTACCCGCTCGGCCTTTGCTGGCCGAGGATATCCTTGACCCAGCCGGTTCGCGTGATGTTCTCCTTCGCCGTCCTGACTTCCGGGTCCCGTTCCCCCCTTCCTAGCAATTGGGTCAGGGCGAGGTACCTTACGGAGGGTTGGTCTTCCTCGAGGAGCCACTCAAGAACTCTTCTCTCTGTCATCACGCTTCACCGACGGACTCTCCCGTTAAACACTATCGCCCAGCGTCCGCTCGGACCGTCGCTGGAATAGGGCTAATTCTGGTGCCCACGTGACGCCGTTTGGTCGCCACCGGGGTCCCTTCACTGGAACACATCCTCGATGACGTCGGCCACCTCGACAAGTCGTCAGTCTTCGTAACGGGGCCTCCAGGCATCGGGAGGGAGATGCGCGGCCGCTGTTTCGTCCTTTCGGGCCTGGTCCAGGGAGATTACATGTCTTGCGCGACGCATCGACCCTAGTCTGACGTCCTCACGGACATGAGGGGGGTCGACATCGCCATGCAGAGCGACTTCTTTCGCGGGGACATCCTCAGCTGCAGACCTGTTGGGCTCCCCGCATTCCCCGAAACACTCCTGAGTGACGGCGCCGTCCTGCTCGGTCACTGTCGGCCACGCAGGGGGCGGTTCCGACTCATGGATAGTTGCGGGGTTCCTTACGTCTCCAGCGGTCTTAGCGGCGGTCCATGGGTGCGCGACCGTTGTCCGGACTGTCGACTCGCGAACTACCTCAGACATGGTCTCGAGAAACTGCGTCAGGTTCCTGGGGCTCACGATCGGGTCGTCCTTCCTGGCAGGACTGCTCAGCGTGGCAGTCTAGGATTCCGCCTCGAGCTTCTCAATCTTGGCTCTCCCTGGCGGCCCGGATAGCGCGCTGACCTCCTACTTCTTCCATGCCGCGAAGTCACTCTCAGTCGTCGGCCGAGACGAGATGCGATTGAAAGCGAGTCCCCCTCCGACGGGGTCGACCTGACCGACATACGCCAGGCGTGTTCTGAGACCGTGTCTTGGCGATGAAGGGCGCCTGCCGAGTCGTACGCAAGCCTACAAGGGCAGCTCGCTTGGCGCGCACCATCTATCGCTCCAGCTCACGGCGACGAAAGTGGAGACATGCACTGTCACGGGTCGAGTCCTGCCCTTCGAAATACCTCGACGTACCTAGCGTCCTTCCTCAGGTCCGGGTCGACCGGGCAGAACCGGAGGCTTCGAAACTCCAAAGACCTCTCGTTGAAGGCCCTGTCGAGGCACGCGAACACCTGGTCCGCATCGCCCACCGCTGCGTATGCGAACGCAAGATGGAATGGCTTCCCGTAGAACTCGCCCGGCTCGTCGGCCAAGTCACCCAGTACCTTAAGGGCCTTGTCACGCTCTCCGAGGCGGCCGTAGTAAACCCCGAGTTGAGCCAGGTAGTCCAGTCTCCTCGGGTTCTTCTCCACAGCCGACTCTAGGCGCTTCGCACCCTCCCGAAAGTCCCCCTTCATCCCGAGTACCCACCCGACAGCCGCGTCTACATACATCCCTGACGGGTCGAGCTCCAGCAATTTCTTGACTCGCGCCTCGCACCCGGCGTCGTCCCCGAGGTAGGACAGGCTGATCGCCGAGTTGTAGGCGATCGGGGCTGACAGAGGGTCCAGGTCCTCGGCACGAAGGATCTCTTCGACCCCCTCTCCAACCCTCCCCATGTCCATCAGGAGGATGCAGTACCAGTGGTGAGCCAGCGAGTAGTTCTGGTTCAGGGCCAGGGCCTTAACGAACTCTGTCTCCGCGTCCGCAAACTTGTAGTCCTGCATCAAGAAGTTCGCGAGCGTGTTGTGCGCCTCCGCCAGGTCCTCGTCCAAGGAGAGCGACTTCGCGAGCGCTGCTCTCCCCTCCCCAATAGCTTTCTCAATCGGTATGTGCCCCAGGCTTCCCAGGAGGAACAACGCGTCGGCGAGCCCTGTGTATGCTTGCGCAAACTCAGGGTCGTCTTCCAGTGCTCCCTCGAATTGCATCTTCGCCTCCCTCAGGGCCTCCTCGCTCCTTCCTCTCAGTGACGCCCTTCCCTTGAGGTAGCGAACAAGGGCCGAAGGGCTGACTGTCGCGCTCCTCGCCATGCTCTTCATCTCCTTGGGGACGAGCCGCACCCGCAGCGCCTCGGAGACGGAGCCGGCTATCTCGCTCTGTATCGTGAAGACGTCGTCGACCTGCCTGTCATAGTTGTCGGACCACACGTGCTCCTCCGTCGCGGCGTCGATGAGTTGCGCGGTGACGCGTATCCTGTTCCCTGCCTTCCTCACGCTACCCTCGAGGACTGAACCGACGCCCATCTCCCTCGCCATCTCTGAGACGGACTTCGTGCTCCCCTTGAACCTCCCGGCCGTTGTCCTAGCAATTACCTTGAGCTGCTGGTTGTGAGATATGGCGTTCGTCAGCTCCTCCGTCATACCGTCGGCGAAGTATTCGTCGGCAGGGTCGGGGCTTATGTTGGAGAACGGAAGCACGGCGATGCGCTTCCTATCGAGCTGGTCTGCTCCTGACTTCCCCCCCTCTGACCACGGCATCGTCGCCTTGTATACAACGAAGGGCGCGTTCAGGTTCTTCAGAAGCTTCTCGCCAAGCGAGACGAAGGGGGTGTCGACCTTGTTCCTTATCTGATTGTAGACATCGCTCGAGATGCAGATCCCGCCCGGCTCAGCCAGCGGCTCGATCCTCGAGGCTACGTTGACGGCGTCGCCCAGGATGTCGTTTCCGCTCTCGACGACGTCTCCGACGTGGATCCCGATCCGAAGAGAGAGGTCATCGCCCCGGGCGACCCGCCTGTCATGCATCACCTGTTGGATCGCGATGGCGCACAGCACCGCGTCGAGGGTGCTTCGGAACTCGACCAGGAAGGCGTCGCCGATGGTCTTGATTTCGGTCCCTCCATGACTCGCGAAGTGCGGACGAAGCAAACTTCGGTGTTGCTCCAGCGCCTGAAGAGTCGATGACTCGTCCTTTTGGACGAGAGATGAGTACCCCACCAAGTCAGTAAACATTATGGCGGCTAGCCGGCGTTCGCGCTCTGGCATGCGGTTCTCTCATCCGTTGACCCCACTGAAGATAAAGTCACTGTCCGACGAGTTCCCGTCGGCTACCCCTCCGAGAACCCGGGCGCCTTTCCCCCTTCATCCTAGGCCGCTCGGTCCTGTGCCCAGTACTGAACACGCCGGGTTCGCAGGCTCCTCCACCGACGCTTGAGATCTTCTTCAACCGGGGGTGAACCAAGACATGCACGGCGCCGGCGGTCCTCCGGGGAGCGGCACAGGTCCACTTTCGTGAGCGCAAGGCTGCAGCTGACCTGCCGGCGGGTCGGTGACCCAGGCAGGACTGTGGCCGTCCGTGAGAGCTTGGAGTGTCCTCGCCGCTCGGAAGCGACCCTATGATGCTGCCCCCGGGGTGGGACGGCCATGCGTGCCGCCTCTCCCGGCCCCCTGAGAAGCGCTAGCCTCCTCGGGCGTCTTCGCTCCCCTGAACATGGCCCAGAAGAAGCCTATCCCAATCACGTACAGCACGGTAGCCGTAAAGAACGGCAGGTCCAGGAGCCCCTCGCCGATCATCGCATACCCGGCGGTGGTCGAGAGCGCGTTGGGGAGCCGCCAGAGAGCCGCCGTTATGCCGGATGCCATGCCTCTCTCTTCAGGGGCCACCAGCCCCATGATTAGCGACACGGTCAGCGGGTTTGAGAGGTTCATGAGGAATACCCTGACGAGGTAGAGGGAAGCTGCGACGCCGAAGGTGGGCGACAGTGGGACGGCCACCATGAACACCGTCGAGGCGGCCTGAGTCATGACTGTCGCGCCGACCAGGCCTGCCTTCTTCGCCAGCCGGGGAGACACGAAGACCGCGCCCGCGGTGACGAGGTTTGTGACTCCCAGGACCGGGCCGCTCACCGCGTCTGACACCCCGTATGCGGCGGAAAACCAGTACGCCATCAGCGGGACGAACAGGCCGGCCCCCACCGCTATCAGGACGCTGTAGACGCAGTACTTCTTGATCACGCCCGCCGACTTCCTGGGAAGTATGCTCCTCCTGCGGGCTGTCTTCTCTCCCTCCTTGACCTTGAAGACGAGCGGGGTGACGGAGAGGTTGAGCAACCCCACGATCACGTACAGCAAGACATGTGCCTGCGACACGGTCAGCCCGATGCCCTCGAAGACGAACAACGAGGATATCGCAAACCCCCCCAGCGCGCCCGCTATCCATCCTATGAAGGTCAGCAGGGCAAAGGCCACCGTACGCTTTTCGTTCCCGGCCTTGTCAGCGAGGAGCGCCGAAGTCGAAACCGCGAAGGACGCTTCACCCGTCCCCTCAATCACGGCGACGGCCAGCAGGAGCCCGAAGTCCTTCGTCAGGGCGAACCCGATGAGGCTCAGGCTCGCGCATAGGTTGCCAACTATCAGCATCTTCCTCCTTCCGTACCGGTCGGCGACAATCCCGAGGGGGATGCTCTCGGCGACGAGAGTCACGCCCATCGCGGTTATGACGACGCCCGCGAGAGTCGGGGCGAGTCCCTGGACCTGCGGAAGGAAATACGACAGGTCGGTATAGATGAACCCGATTGCGAAGCTGGGGACGATGCTCAGGTAGATCAGCAGCCGTGCCTCTCTAGGAATCCCGCCGTACTCGGCGAGTAGGCTTCGGAAACCTCCTGGCCGGTCCAAACTCAACTCCGTATGCGCGCCCAGGGTCAAGTATAAAGCGAGACGGGACGGGGACGGACCCAGAGCCGGCGCCGATGGAGGTAAAGTTCTACGGAGGCGTGAACCAGATAGGAGGGAACAAGATCCTCATCAGAGACAGGAAGGCAGACGCGTCCGTGTTCCTCGACTTCGGGATGAACTTTACTGACTCGGCCAAGTACTTCGAGGAATTCGTACAGCCAAGGGCATCCAACGGAATCGTCGACTTCCTCGAGATGGGGATACTCCCTCGGCTAGACGGCATCTATCGTCCTGACCTTCTGCGCTTCGCAAGGATGCCCGTGCACAAAGAGCCGATGGTCGACGCCGTCGTCCTCTCGCACGCGCACCTGGATCACTCTTCCCATATCGCATTTCTAGACGAGGCCATCCCGGTGTACTGCAACCGGACCACGCACGCGGTACTGAAGTCCATCCAGGAGACGGGGAGGAGGTCGATCGGTGGCGAGATCATCGACTTCAAGAACAGACCGATCCTGAACAGCAAGGAGCCTCCCGTCGAGCGGAAGTTCGTGCTCCAGGATGGCAAATTCAAGATCGGCGGGCTCGAGATCGAAATGATCCCGGTCGACCACAGCGTGCCGGGGGCGACTGGAATGATCATCTACGGCTCTGATACGACCCTCGCGTACAGCGGCGACCTCAGGACCCATGGGACGAATGGAAACCTGACGAGGGAGTTCGTCAGGAGGGTGGCGCAGGAGAGCCCCGACGTCTTTCTCTGCGAGGGGACGCGGATAGACGAGACGGACAGGAACAGCGAGACCGACGTCCACGCGAGGAGTACGAAGGTGGTCGCCGGAACGAAGGGACTCGTCGTCGCCGACTTCGCGTTCAAGGACACCACCCGCTTCGCGACGTTCCTGCAGGTCGCCCGCGAGAACGATAGGAGGCTGGCCATCGAGTTCAAGGACGCGTACTACGTAAGAGAGCTGTCTAAGCTGGTCCCCGGGCTCCCCCCGATTTCGGACGACAGCCTGTTGCTCTACCAGGAGAGGAAGGGGACGGGCACCTACGGCGAGAGGGACTACGAGGGCTGGGAGAGGGAGTTCCTGGACAGACGGAACACGGTCAGGGCCGATGACCTACGAAAGCGGCAAGCCGAGGTCATCATCGCGCTCGGATTCTACGACGCTCCTGAGCTGATTGATCTGAAGCCCGCGCCCGGGAGTGTGTTCATAAAATCGGCGTCGGAGGCGTTCAACGAGGAGCAGAAGTTCGACGTGACGCGGCTCAGAGCTTGGCTGGACCACTTCGGGATGGGCTACGACCAAATCCACGCTTCGGGGCACGCCCCTAGGGATGACCTCGGCTTCGTGATGCGCGAGAGCCACGCCAAGAAGATCGTCCCCATACACACGGAGCACGCAGACCTGTACTCCGCGCTGTGCACAACTCCCATCGAACAGCCCGTTCTGAGCAGCTGACAAGACTCGGCCCGCGAGACGGGGCGTGCCCTCTAGACGGCGAGCCCTACTCGCTCTCAGATGACGGCGCGTGCCGGTCGAACGAAGAGTGCTTCGTCACTTCAGCCGCCGCGGCCATCGCCCGTTCGTTGGCAAGGAGCGCTTTCTTTCTCGGCAGCCCCAGCCCATACCCTCCCAGGCTCCCGTCCGTTCTGATTACGCGGTGGCACGGAATGATGAGCGGGACCGGGTTGGAGCCGCAGGCGTTCGCCACAGCTCTTACAGCCCGCGGCTCACCTATCATCGCCGCGACTTCCCCGTAGCTTCGAGTGGATCCGAGCGGAATCAGGCTTATCGCCATCCACACTCTCAACTGGAAGTCGGTGCCGCGGATGTCCATCGGGAGCCTGACCGCCTGGCCCCGCAGATGACGCTTGACTCCAGAGAGCAGCCTGGCTGCCTTCCTCGACCTGCTGAGCCGCGCCTTCGGATACTCGCCGCGCAGGGCGTTCACCAGACTCTCGTCGTCGTCGCCGACGTTGACGGTGCAGATGCCGTGGCTCGTCGCCGCCACGAGAAGGCGCCCTATCTCGGAGGGGCCTACCGCGTACCCTATCAGACGCCCTGTGCCGCCATCCTTGTAGTTGGCGGGGGTCATCCCGAGCTTCACGCGTGAGTCCTTGTAGAGCCAGCTGTGAGAGGAGTAACCTGTCCCCCTCACGGCCCCGACTACAGGCTCTCCGCGTGCCAGATGCGCCTTCAGGAGCGCGAGCCTGCACTCTTCAAGATAGCGCCGGGGCGAAATCCCCATCACCGCGACGAACGTCTTCTGAACGCGGAATGGGCTAACCCCGAACGCGCGCCCCAGGTCGCTCAGACTGGCGCTCGATGCGGGTTCAGCGCGCATTTGGTCGCAGACGCGCGTCGCCAGCTTGACGTCCCATTTCGTCAGGGAATGCTCGAGTCTCTGGGCCTGCATCGCCTCGTTGAGGCCGGGGCATTCGTAATAAGGGATTTTGTCTCAATCTTGCCCCGCCGACTCACTTCCCGCCCATCCACCACGAGCTCGCCGCTCACTTCACGCGGACGAGAGCCTCTTGTGCAGCTTCTCCATCCAGACGAAGTACTCCTCGGACACGTACTTCTCCCGCATGCCCATGACGAAGGGCTCCAGAGACCGCCACGCCAGCTGCGTCGCGAACATATCGTCGACCACCTTCTCGCTGACGTACCCTTTCTCGACGAGCAGCCCGAGCATTTCAAAGAGCGAGGCTATCTGCTGGAACGCGAGCTGTTTGTCCTCTGGGAGCGACTCGTAGTCCCCCAGAGAGGCCACCTTCGTCGTCAGGACGGTGAGCCAGGACCTCTGTACCTCCAGGCTGTTAGCGAAGTCGTAGACGCGCGTGATCAGGTCCATCGTGGCGAGCTCGTGGTTCTGCGCGAGCTGCTGCGCCGCGGTGTTGGCCTGCTTGAACGAAGCCTCGACGAGCCGCCTGTTGTCCCTCATCTCAAGGACTACGAATATCGTTCCAAGGATTATGGCGACCGACGCGAGAAACGTTGCATCCGCGGAGATCGAGTCCGAGCTTAGCTGCAGAGGGATGGCAGGCAATACTCCACCTTCATCCCACACCCTGAGCCGGTGCGGCGGACGCGCTCTCAGCGACCACCCCACCCGTGTTGGGCCGGCTGGACTTGACTGTTGCGGCGATCCCCTCGACCGAGAGGAGGTTGAGATAGAGGAGCACGAGCGCGACCGGCGGGAAGAAGAAGTACGTCGCGTCGTAGACCCACTGCGAGGAGCTGAGGACGAGGGCGGAAGGTGCCGCCACGGTCACGAGTATTGGGACGCTGAGACAGCACGAGGCGCCGAGGACTATCCCTAGCGCGGGGAAGAGGACCATCGTCCTCGACCTCATCGCCGCCGAGCAGACGCGGCCAAGTTCTCTCGTCATCCCGACGTTCGCCACTATGAGGATGGCGATGATGACCGCGATGCCGATGCTGTAGAAGCTGAGCGCGTCGTTGAACACTGGCGGAATGGTAAGGGTGATCCACGGGTTGAACCATAGGGCGAGTATCGCGTTCGGGAGTGTGGGTGGCGCGAAGACCGAAGTGGTGACGTAGACGCTCGCGCTGGCGGAGACGAATGGCCTGTCGAATACCGAGACGAGGATGCTCTCTAGCATGAAACCGTATAGGACGATGTGGACGGCGAGGTATAGGACGAATACACCTGCCCCGGCGGCTGTCCTGACGTGCGTTGCAAAGGCCCGCCACGCCTTGCGCAGCGGGTAGGCGATGAGGGCAAGCGAGACCGCGTACCAAAAGAACGCAGGAGCGAGCAGCTCTGCCGGGTTCGGCGAGGTGGCGCCCCAAAGGTACGCGAAGTACGAGGTGAGAACCGCGAGTGCGACGAAGACGGCCGCGTGGGTGGGGAGGGCCACACCCCCTGCGCCGCGCCCCCGACCCGGCCGTCCCAAGGCTCCGATTCGCCTCGCGCACAGGCCATAAGTCTTTGTCAGAGGGGGACGCGCGGGCGGCCTCCGAAGGATTTTATCGAACCCGTCTCAGTCCCTCTCGTGACTCGGCTGAGCCGGTCGACCATGGTGCTTGTAGCGATAACGATCGCGGGGGTCGTCGCCTCGTCTGCGGTCATCCTGGGCGGAGTTGCGAGCAGCGAAGGCGCGGGAAGCTCGCTGCCGTCAGTCGTCCTCCCACCAGGCTGCGTCAGGCCAGAAGGAGGGTACCTCGTCGTCCTGAGCAAGTACGGGTACAACGACAGCATCCTTGAAGGGGCAGGGCCGACAAAGGCCTGGCCAGTCATAACGGTCCAGCAAGGCTCGGTGGTCAGCATCACCGTCTGCAACGCCGATACGACGGAGTCGCACGGCTTCCAGGTAGAGACGTACTACGACAGCAAGATAGTCGCCGTAGCGCCAGGGGAGGTGCTGAACGTCACGTTCGTGGCCACGACTGCCGGTACCTTCCAGATCTACTGCGCCATCTGGTGCAGCATCCATCTGTTCATGCAGTACGGCCAGCTCCGCGTGATGCCGTAACGCCCGTCGCGTCAGCCGCGTACGGGGTCATTCGCTTGGCCTCCTTCGAATATTATCCGCTTCAGCTTCCGCGCCATCTCCAGCGGCTGGGGGTGCTGCCATACGTTTCTCCCCACCGCGAGGCCCGCAGCCCCGGCATCCATCACCCCCTCGACCTGACCAAGGAACGCGTCGTCTGTAGCAGCTTTAGGGCCGCCTGACATGAATACCTTCACCCCCGCCGCCGACTTCACAGCCCACGAGAACGACTCGCTGTCGCCGGTATACTTGATCTTCACCGCGTCGGCCCCCAACTCCAGTCCGGCCCGTGCCGCGTACGCCACGATCTCCTTCGATGTGTCGTTCTGGACTCCACCGCCCCTCGGGTAGACCCACGCGATCGCCGCTATCCCCCTCGAGTGGGCCTCCTCCTGGACCTTCCCAAATTCTGCAAGCATGGCCGCCTCCTCCCCTGAACCGAGATAGATCGTGTACCCGACCCCCTTCGCCCCCAGCGAGACCGCGTGTTCGACTGTGCAGACCTGCCTTGATAGAGGCTCTCCCTGAGGAAGGCTCGTCTTGCCGTTCACCTTGACTATCAGCGGGACCTTCCCGTCGTAGAACCTCTCCGCCACCCCCTTCTGGAAGACCACACCGTTGAATCCCCCTTTCGAAGCGATGTCCATGACGAAGCTCGGGTCCACGTTCTTCTCGTCGAAGTCTTTGGAGGGCCCGTGCTCCAGCCCCTGGTCGTACGCCAGGAGCATCCCCTTCCCTTCCGTGAGGAATGGCGCCATCCTGTCGCGCTTCATGTGCCCGCGACCCCCCCGAGATTATTTAACGATATTCGGAAACCTAGTGGTGTCGCTGACACCATCATGTCTAAATCGTCCCAGCTCAACCTAGCGAACACGCATGAAGCTTGACGAGTTCCTCCGCCTGAACGCCCCGGAAGACCTCGCGCGGATTTCGCTGGCTATATCTGACGCGGCGGTGACGGTCTCGGAGACCTTCCCCTTCAAGTCCGGGCTCGTCGGCGACGTCAACCCGTCGGGGGACAGTCAGAAGGCGATCGACGTGTACTCGAATGAAGTGTTCTGCGACGCGCTCATTTCAACCGGGCTAGTCCGCGAAGTGGCTTCGGAAGAGATGGAAGATGCAGTCCACGG
Organism: Nitrososphaerales archaeon; assembly: GCA_030038395.1. GTDB lineage: Archaea > Thermoproteota > Nitrososphaeria > Nitrososphaerales > Gagatemarchaeaceae > UBA183. The sequence goes on along the minus strand of JASHOZ010000009.1, from coordinate 5,732 downwards.
GAAGGGGGACCTGAGCATAGCGATGGACCCGTTGGACGGGAGCTCGAATGTCGAGACGAACAACCCATTGGGGAGCATCTTCGGGGTGTACTCCGACCCCCTCCCCTGTTCGGGGAGGCACCTTGCGGGCGCGCTATACATCACCTACGGCAACTCCATCACTGTCACCCTCTCCTTCGGCAAGGGGGTCCACAGGTTCGTGGCGGTCAAGGAGGGGGCCGGGATGTCCTTCCAGCTGGTCGGCCTCGACCTGAAGGTCCCTGATGAACCAAAGGTGTACGGGATAGGCGGAACGAGGACGGAATGGATTCCGCCCGTCCGGGGTTTCGTCGACTCGCTCGAGGGGAGAGGGATGCGAGTGAGGTACTGCGGGACCTTCGTGGGGGACTACAACCAGGTGCTCGCGAGGGGGGGCGTCTTCGCATATCCTGAACTCGTGGGCAGGCCGCGCGGAAAGCTGCGGGTGCTCTACGAGACGGCCCCCGTGTCGTACATCAACGAACAGGCGGGGGGGTACGCCACCGACGGAAGGAGGAACATATTGGACATAGAGCCCGCGAGCCTCGCGGACACTTCGCCAGCGTACATAGGGAGCGGGCCGCTCCTGCGCGAGCTGGAGCGGCTCGTCTCCTCGTCGACTGTCAGAACTGGCGCCTAGGGGAAGACGCCGAGAATACGTATCGCGTCTGCGACTCGTCCGACACCGACCATCATGGCGCCGGTGCGCATCGAGGTCCCGTTCTTCGTGGCCATCGCATGGACGTCCCTGAACGCGCCCGTGATCTTGGTCTCCAACTTGGAGTTGACCTCCTCCTCAGACCAGCTGAGCCTGTTCAGGTTCTGCACCCACTCCAAGTAGCTCACGATGACGCCGCCCGAGTTGGCCAGGATGTCTGGGACGAGGAAGACGCCGTTCGCATCGAGGATCTTGTCGGAACTCGGCGTCGTGGGGCCGTTCGCGCACTCGACGATCGCCTTCGCCCTCACCCCTTTCGCGATATCGGGCGTGATGGTGTTCTCCAGGGCGGCTGGACAGAGGATGTCGACCTCAGACTTCAACAGGTCGGAGTCGGAGATCGGCTGGGTCCCCGCCATGCCGACGACGGAACCCGTCCTCTCCTTGTACGCGATGAGCTTCGCCGCGTCGATCCCCGCTCTGCTCGCGACGCCGCCTTTCGAGTCGCTCGCGGCGGTGAGCTTAGCCCCGTACCCCTGCAGCAGCTCAGCGTAGTTCGCGCCCGCGTTGCCGAACCCTTCCACCGCGAATGTCGCCTTCTTCAGGTCCATCTTCTTCACCTTGGCAGCCTCCACGGTGCAGAACACCGCGCCCCTGCCGGTGGCCTTGTCGCGCCCGAGCGAACCTCCTATCGCTATGGGCTTCCCGGTTATGACCTCCGGGACCATGTAGCCCTTCAGCTGGCTGTACGTGTCGACAATCCAGGCCATCACCTGGGCGTTGGTGTAGACGTCGGGCGCCGGGACGTCCCTGTACGGGCCGATGAAGTCGGCAATCGCTGCGGCATACCTGCGCGTCATCCTCTCGAGCTCAGGCTGAGACATGTGCTTCGGGTCGCAGATTATCCCTCCCTTTGCCCCTCCGAACGGGATGTCTGCGACGCTGCACTTCCACGTCATCCAAGCGGCCAGCGCCTTCACCTCGTCTAGCGACACGTTCGGGTGGTACCTGATCCCTCCCTTCGTCGGCCCCCTGGCGTCGTTGTAGTGCACGCGGTAGCCGGTGAAGACGTGCACGTCACCGCTGTCCATCTTTGTGGGGAGGGAGACGGTGAGCTCGCTCTTGGGGTGCGCCAGCATCTGGTGGATTCCATCTTCAAGCTTCAGATACTCGGCAGCAATCCTCAGCTGCTCGAGGGCGTTTTCGAACGCATTGGGCTTCGCCGAGCCCATTTGAGTCATCCCTGCTGCCTTGCTCATGAGCGCGCCATTTTCGGATTATATTTACGCTTAGCGGGCATTCTCATGTTAGGGAACGAGCGAGCTCCACGAGTTTCGCTTCCCAGTCGCTCGCTCTGACGACGCTGCTTGCCACTAGGACGCCGTCAGCCCCCAGGCCGACAGCCGCCTTCACGTCCTCTCCATCCACGATCCCGGCTCCGCAGAGGACTCCACCATCGAACCCTGCCCTTCTGACCATCGTGACCGTCTGGCTGACGAGCTCGGGCCTCTCTTTCGAGACCGCGTTACCGCTCCCGATGAGCTCGGGAGGCTCCACCGCGAGGTAGTCGGGGCCGAGCGACGCGAGCTCTACGGCCTCCCTGGCCGTGCGGGAGCAAAGACAGGTGCCCATCGACAGGCTCCTGAGCCTGGGCATGAGCGCTCTGAGCTCCGTCATCGGCTTCGGCGACTCGCTGTGGTTCAGGATGGTCCCCTTCCCTCCGGCTCCAGCCACCGCCTCGGGGAGGAACGCTCCGGTCGACTTCTCGCCTGCTTCGACGGCGACCGTCTGGCTGTACACCGGTATCCCCACCGACCTGGCGACGAGCCCGACCATTGGTCCTGGGGGTGCGACTATCACTTCGACCCCCGTCTTTGCGGCCGCACTCTCCGCGGCTCTAGCCATCTTCAAGGACCCTTCTCCGACCACCTCCGAGTAGTTCTTCATGTTCAGGACGAGCGTCAAGGCTGCGGCGGTGCGTCGCGGAGAGTCGGGACTTAAACTGTGGCACGGCCGAAGGTGCTAGCGTCGGAACCCAGGGCCCTAGACCCCGTCGTCATCGGAGTCCTCTTCCCATCCGTCCTCGTCGAGGTCCTCGTCGAAGTCCTCATCCAACTCCTGGTCCTCCTCCGACATTTTGGCGCTGTGCGCGATTCAAGTTACCCTATTAAATCTCTCGGTGAATGCTGGCCTATGCCGCATGCTCGAACTCTCCCCTTCGAGAGCACCTCGATCTCGGAAGCTGCCTCACTCATCGTGAAGGGAGGGCTAGTGGTCTACCCTACCGACACGGTCTACGGGCTGGGGTGCGACCCTACGAGCGAAGCGGGGGTCCTACGACTCTTGTCGGCGAAGAGGAGGCAGGACAAGCCGGTGTCCGTACTCTGCTCTTCCGAATCCGCCGCGTCGGAGTTAGTGGAGTTGAGCGTTGTCGCCCGGCGGCTCGCAGCTAAGCACTGGCCCGGTCCCCTCACGATCGTCGCCCCCCTTAGGCGGGAGCTGCCGTTCGGTCTTCATCGAGGCACGGGAACACTGGGGGTGCGCGTCCCTGCCCTTCCACCCTGCCTGGACCTCATCCGAAGCTGCGGCGGGTGGCTCACGGGCACGAGCGCCAACATCTCAGGGCTCCCTTCCGCGCGGACCGCGGCGGAGGCCGCGGAGCAGCTCGGCGGCTCCGTCGACATGATCCTCGACGGGGGGCGCCTTGATGGGGCGGAGTCGACAGTCGTCAGCGTCGACGGGAACGGTGTCCAAGTTTTAAGGGCGGGAAAGGTCAGGGTGACGGACGAGGGAGATCGCTGATGAACCTGGTCGTGACGTCGGCGAAGGGACTAGAAGCAAAGGCGTCCGCCGAGTTCAAGGAAGTGGCGCTCCTCTCCGGCATCCGCAAGGTGTCGATTGAGCGGTCGGCGTACGACGGCGTGCTGGAAGTCGAGGTCGAGGACCCGAAGGCGCTGCTTGGATTCATCAGCGAGTTCGTCCGGTCCGAGCCCTTCAAGGTCAGGTTCGTGATGAGAGTGATCCCTGTCGACAGGGTGGTGGACACCAGGATAGACGACATCGTAGCCGCGGTGAAGGAGCTGGCTTCAGGGATAGCCGCGGGCGAAACCTTCAGGATAACCATAGAGGGGAGGGACTCGCCCTACACCGACAGGGAGGTCATCGACGCTGTGGCTGAGGCGGTCGAGCGCAAGGTGAGCCTGGACGCGCCGGACAAGCTCGTTCTGATCCAGATCTTCGGGGAGTACGCGGGGATATCCGTGATCAAGCCTGACGAGATCGTGAGCGTTGCGAAGCTGAAGCGCGCGGCCTAGCCTCTAGTCGCGTCCAGCAACGCTGCCTTCTCGATCCTTCCGAGTTCGTCTGGGGTCAGACTCTTCCTCTCGAGTTCCCTCCCTCCGACTCTGCTCCAGGTCACGCTCGGCTCCTCGCCGGACTCGGTAGCCACGACAACGACGAAAGGAGTCCCTTTCCTCGCGCCGACCCGCTGGACTGCTTTGGAGATTTGGGTCGTTCCCGCTAGGCGGAGGATGAGGTCCACTTCCGGCTTCCTCGCGAGCAGAGTGTTCGCCGCCCGGGCGCTGAAGGTCTGCGCCGCCATCATCTCAACGCAGGCTAGGCCTGAGGCAGCCGCTACGCTCGCCGTCACGACCAGGCAGCCGGGGGCCTCAGCAGCTACCATCCTCCTCACCTCCTCAGGGTCTCTCTCGGCCCCGATTGTCGCGCAGACCGTGATCTGGCTCACTCCCTCATCCTCCGTGGGAAAACGGTATGAGGACGACCTTCTCCCCGCTCCTCAGAGTCCGTCCCCCCCCAGCCGGGACGAAGGCGTCGCCGTCTTCCACCATGACGATAGTGTTGAACTCGTCGAACCCGGGGTCAGCTTCCCGTGAAAGCCCCCTCAGCCTCTTGAGGAGGTCGGCCGCGCTGATCTCGTCATCGCTGACTTCGACCTCCTTCGCCCCTACGCTCGTGCCGATGTGCCCAAGGCACTTGACGCGGATCAAGCGCCGCTCAGCACCAGCAGCCGTTCCTTGTACCTTCTCCCGTGATATTGGCTCCCGGCAGGCAGGAGCTCGCCCCCAGACGCGTTCAGACGCCTCCGGAGGTCGGCGCCCGTCATCGAGTCGAGTTCCTCAAGAGGGAGGTCCACCGCGACCGGCCTGGGGTCAATTGCATGCATGGACGTCTTGCAAGGGAACAGACGGCCGCTTCTAGCGGCGCCGACCACGTCGTCTTTCCCCAGTCTCTGGACGAGCAGGACTAGTTTGCGGTCGTCCTGAAGGGCAACGTCGACCTCGTCGTCAGGGACGAACTCCCGCGTCCATCCAAAGCTGAGAGCGATGGAGTCCACCCGCCTGATGATCGCGAGTCCCCCAGAGAGGTCTCCTCCGCCCTCGGGGAGCAGGGCTTCTTGCGAGGTGAACGCGGCGACCCCGCAGCTGCGGGACTCCAGGGCTGCGAACGCCTCCGACGGGGTGGACGCGCGCGTGATCCCGGCGTCGTGCAGCCTCGCGCTAATTCCTCGGCGGTCCCCGAGCGAGTACACGCGCGCCCACCTGTGCAGGCCGATTCCCTTCGACGCGTAGTCGACGGGGCAGCACACCGCGTTGGCGAGCCCTAGCTTCCGGAACGCGGCCAGCCTGTGCATCCCATCCAAGACCGTACCGCTGTCCGAGTCGACTATGATCGGGTCGCGCTGGACGCGCTCACGGCTTATCTCTGCCGCTACCCCCTCCACGTGAGATGAGATCACTTCCTCGTGTGGGAGCATGGAAGCGACCGGCCGCACGTCGACCCTGACGCCCGCCCTCTCGAGCGCCGTGGGCTATTCCTCCTGTGTCTCCGTGGGGGCTTCTTCTTCGACCTTGTCTTCCTTCAGGGACTTCGCGATGTACCCCGCGATATGATTCCTGAGCTGCTTGGAAGGGATAAGGGCGAGCTCATTTAGCGCGGCTTTGTTCTTCTCGTAGTCCGCGCTGAACGCTTCCGGATGCTTCTCGAGGATCATCTCGGAGAGCCTTCGCGTCTTGTCCAAGTATGCCCCCCTCCGGCC
>JASHOZ010000008.1 GCA_030038395.1 Nitrososphaerales archaeon | reverse complement strand
CTGCTGCTGGCCATAATCTTGTCAAGGAAGGCCGTCGCAGAGGACAGATCTCTCCTGGATCTGAGCAGCGTCATGGTCTCGTCAATGACGTAGTCGGTGGTAATCGGAACGCCATGGGTCCCCTTCGAGAGCTGCGCAAGGAACCTTCTTGCAGCTGCATGGTTCACGTCGTCCTCGACTTCGGTTGCGTACCATGCGCCGGTATCAACAAAGATCAAGGGGTCGCGCCATAGAGGTATAGGTCGTGCTCAACCGAGCCAGCATCGTGCTTCCCCGTCTTGCCTGAAGCTGGGGGTCCCGAGAAAATCGGGTCCTCGGGAATCACTTTGCCCTCTACCGCGTCTCTCACCGCCTCCCTTACCACCTCCTTGATACTCTTCGATCTCCTTCTTGCATAGTCCTCCAGGAGCTTGTGTTCTTCCTCCGTCAGAGTGGTCTGCACGACTCTCATCTCACATCTATGATTGAGCATTCAGCATGCGATTTAAGCATTGCTAGGTAGGATTGTCTCCCTCCGATATGAGACATACATGTTCCAACAGGTTCTGACCCCCCGTACTTCGAACTCCGGCAACCCTCACAGGGTTCAAATCCCTCCGGGCCTGTGACAAATGGCTCAGAGTTATCTCCGTCTCGGTCGGGTCTGCCTCATTAAGCAGGTCGTCCGCTAGCATAGTCTTATCTTCAGATGCACGATACCGGAGCCCTCCCAGTTGGCCTCTACTGGAGTCCCGACCCTCGACAACCTGCTCGGCAGCGACGGCTATCCCGACAGGTCCTCAATTCTTGTCGTTGGTCCTCCTGGGATAGGGAAGGAGGTCTTGGGCTATTGGTTCGTCCGTTCCGGTCTGGTTCAGGGAGACTACTGTCTCTTTGCGACTCATCGTCCTGTCTCTGACGTCCTTAGAGATATGAAGGGCGTAGGAGTCAGCACGGAGAGGGTCCCTGAATGGATTTCCAGTTCGGGTTCACCCATCATGTGTGATTTGAGAGATGCCACTTCTATCAGCTTCAACATCAAGGAAGCCGTCCATAGGAACAAGGAAAGACGCGTCAGGGTTGCTACCGATGTCCTCTCTCCCCTCCTTGTTCTCAACCCTGTCGAGTCGATGTACTCCTACTGGTCACAGCTCCTGTCCGACCTAAAGCAGCAGGACTCCGTAGTCCTCGCACTGGCTGAGGATGGCATGCACCCTCCGAACACACTGACAACTATGGAGCAGCTCTTCGATGGAGTGATCGAAATGAAGCTATACGAGGAAGGGCTGGCCATCACCCCGCTATTCCGTGTGAAGAAGATGCTGGGGCTCCCACCGCTGCACGGTTACTTCAGGTTCTCTGTTTCCAGCACTGGAATGGAGGTCGTGCCTCATGTCAGATGACATCTTGACAGTCGTCTTGGTGGTCCTCGGCATCACATCGGCAGGCATCTGCCTCGTAGCGGCATACAGGGCGGCGGAGATTGGAAGGGGCTTGGTTAGCCGCGTACATCGGAACCGGGCCTACTGGACGGCGGTCATGCTTGGAACGCTCATGATCGGCTTCTCAGACCCGCTGCCAGGAACTCTCGGGGTTGACCTTGGCATGATCGCTTACGTTCTGTTCCTTCTCCTTGTCTTGCCTTTCGTCGACGGGGCCATCTTGGCCGCCGAAGACACGGACTTCTTTCACCGGGACACCCTGCGTTGGCGGAGATTACGGAAACCTGTCTTCGCGGTTTACTATGCTACCTATGCGACTCTGTTGGTATCCACCTTTGGCCCTTCGACGTCGCCCGTCGTCGCGTTCCTGTCAAACATTTCTCCGGGGCTCTTCGTCGTCCCAGGGTATGCGATCGCGACCCTCGTCCTAGTTGCGCGACGGACCGCTGACAGGAACCTCAAGTGGTACGTTGGATATCTTGGAGTCGGCCTCGCCTGGCTTGTGGGCAGTGTCTTTCTTTACAACCCTTCTTCAATCCCCTCCAGCACGGCCGAACAGGCGGTCATAGTGGTTGGACTATACTTCTTCTACAGGGCAGTGATGTCTCTCTCCCCGTTGGGCCGCATTGAGAAGGAGGTAGCAACGACTTCCGACCAAACTCCCCACGTTGGGGGGTTGCCATGACTCCTCTCCCAGGGCATTGGGGTGAGCAAGGCTCGGCATGGAGGGTGACGAGCATAGCTGATGGAGAGTTAAATGCCCAGTGGTTTGGTCGTCTCCCGCATGAAGACCGTGATGGAGTGGCTGACCGAGCCTGCTGAACCGTCAGTTCGCTATCTTGCGATGAGAGATCTCACCGAGTCCAGCCCGGGGGACCTCCGTCAAGCCCGGGAGAGGATACCGGCAAAGGGATGGGTAAAGAAGATATTCGACATGCGCCTCCCCGACGGGTACTGGGTCGAGAAGTCCGACCTCTACAGACCAAAGTTCTTCTCGACGAATTGGATGCTCCTCACTCTGTCTGACCTCGGAGTGACCAGAGAAATCCCATGGGTGGCCGAGTCGGCAGAGCTGTGGCGGGACACCTTCGCTAGGCCGGACGGAGGGTTCGACATGCCAGGGAACGAAAAGAGCGAGCTTTGCCTCGTCGGGAATACCGCGAGGGGGCTTGTGAAGTTCGGATATGAAGACGACCCGCGCGTGAAGAGCGCCTTCCTCTGGCTCGCCAGGAACCAAGCACCCAACGGTGGTTGGGACTGCTTCGGCAGGAACGGGGTCATCGACGGATGGGAAGGAATGAGCGCCTTCGCGGAATTACCCCGGCAGAAGTGGACGCGCAGCGTGAAGAGAGCCGCTGACCGGGGCCTCGAATTCTACCTAGAGCGGCGGTTGCTTCGTGAGGGACGCCGCTACGACCCTTGGTTTCGGTTCCATTTCCCCTACCACTACTTCTACGATGCGCTGGTAGGACTCGAATTCGTGACCGCGCTGGGAGCGGGGAGCGATCCCAGGGCCGCTGGGGCAGTCGGTCTCCTGAAGAAGAAGAGGCGAAGCGACGGGCGATGGCTTCTGGATGCAGCCCAGCCCGACGCAATGAACGCTGGGACTATACCGAAGAGTCTCCAAGAGTACATCAAAAAGCTTCGGCCCTTCACGCTGGAGGGCGTCGGCAAGCCGAGCAAGATGATAACATTCAGAGCGTTGAGGGTCCTGAAGCGCCTGGGAGAGTCTCTCCCCGGCTGATGCAGCGGGAGCGAACTGCCGGCGTAGTCAGGCAAATGCGGTCTTCGCGTGCTTCCGCAAGACCTCTAAAGGCGGAAGGTCGGCTTCTCCCGCCGTTGAACTGGGCTGTCGATGAAGTGACTGCTACAGCCAACCGCAACAGAATGTGAGCGTTGTCTCGCGGCGGCCAGACTGTACCGCACCTTATGGTCGAACAGCGGTCGCGGCTCTCTCGTTGGCCTACGAGTCGCCGCCGCAGCGCCCCTCTCTGGCGGTCGACTGCTCCTTCAGGTTCGACCACTCCGTAGTCACCGATTGCTCCCCTTCGACTTCGTAGAAGGAGGCCCATACCGCTCGAGGTGCCGGGGCCCGGGGACGGTCGGGTTCCTCGCCATTTCGAGGCCGGCTGCGTATGACCGACCACTCGCCTGGTAGGGGGAGGAAACGAGCCGAGCTGGACTCGAAGTCGTCGCGAATTCAGAAGACCCGAGCGACGCCAGTCGGCCGCCGGTCGGGTTAGTCCTCCCCGTGCCCAGCAACGCTAAAATCCTTGCGCTGGCGACGAGGATAGTTCGCGACCCCCTTGCCCAAGCCAATTGACGGAGGCGACAGAGGACGCGACAGGCTTGTGACCGAGTGGCTCTTGGGCGAGGACCAGCCCGCCGTCCGCCTTCTCACGCTGACCGACCTTCTGGGGCGCTCGCCGGCTGAGCCAGAAGTGAAGGCGGCCCGCGCCGCGATCGCTCAGAAGGGGTGGGCGAAGGACATGCTGTCACTTCAGAAGCCGAAGGGGTACTTCGAACCGAGGGAGCCTAAGAGCGTCCGCGCGTGGCTGAGGTTCCTTCAGTTCCCCGAATATCGCTCGACGATCTGGCGCGCCCTTGTCCTCTCTGACCTCGGGCTCACTTCAGCCGACAAGGGAATCGACAAGATCTGCGATTTGATCTTCGAGTACAAGCTACAGCTTGGGACGCCGATCAACTTCTTCACCGAGGAAATGTGCATTGTGGGCAACACGGCGCGCATGATGACGCGCTTTGGGTACGGTGACGACCACAGGGTCAGGAAGCTGTACGACAGGTTGCTAGAGGACCAGAGGGAAGACGGGGGGTGGAACTGCGCCAACGGCGAGAGCGGCACACTGGATAGCTGGGAAGCCCTCGCCGCGTTCGCCGCCCTGCCGAAGACCAAGAGGTCCCGGAGAGTCGAGCAGTCCATCGCGCGGGGGGTGGAGTTCTTCCTCGAAAGAAAGCTCTTCGAGGAAGGCGACAAGTACCCTCCTTGGTTCAGGTTCCACTACCCGATACACTACTTCTACGACGTCCTGGTCGGACTCGACACCGTCACGAGCCTGGGATACCCAGGTGACCATCGTCTCAAGCCCGCCCTAAAGGTCCTGAAGGGGAAGCGACAGAGAGATGGGACCTGGCTGCTCGACAAGGTGCACCCCGACCTGGACACCGGAGCCAACGCCGACCTCGTAGGACGCGCGAAGAAGGTCAGACCGTTCGCGCTGGAAGCTGAGGGACGTCCGAGCAAGTGGATAACGCTCTTGTCACTCCGCGTACTCAAGCGGGTAGAAGACGCAAGCTAGCCGCCGCTGTGGACCCCCAACCCCCTTCCGCCCGGAAGCGAGTGCACACCGCTCTCCGTCGCGTTCGGGAGTGCAGCGACAGGGGGCGCCACCGAACCCGGGCCCAACCGCCCTCCCGTAAATCAGCACGTTCATAGCCCCGCAGCCAGTGTCGCAACGCATGCAGAACCCGTTGGGCTGGCTTCTCGAACCGTCACAACCAGCTGTCCGTTATCTCGCAATGAGGGACCTGTGCGAAGAGACTGACGCGTCGGAGCTCGAAGAGGCGAGACGGGCGATCCCCACGAGAGGATGGGTCGCAGACATCCTCTCGTCGCAGCGAACCAGCGGCGCTTGGGTCGGCGAGGACAAGCTGTACCGCCCGAAGTACGTGTCCACCAACTGGATGCTCCTCGCCCTGTCCGACCTTGGAGTGACCAAGGAGCACCCCCGAATAGCGAAGGCATGCTCGCTCTGGGTGGAGAGATTCTCGAGGTCCGACGGAGGCTTCAACGGAGACGGGAGCACGAAGAAGGGGGAGCACTGCCTGACCGGCAACACCGTAAGGGCTCTGGTGAAGTTTGGATTCACCGACGAGCCTAGGGTGCGAACCGCATTCGAGTGGCTAGTCAACACTCAGAAGGAGAACGGCGGGTGGCACTGCTGGGGGAGCAGCGGGTCAATCGACGCCTGGGAGGGGATGAGCGCCTTCGCAGTCTACCCACGGCAGAAGTGGACCAGAAGCATGAAGACGGCCGTCGAGCGCGGCGCGGAGTTCTTCCTTTCGCGCGAGCTCTCAAGACAGGGAGCGCGCTACGCGCCATGGTTCAGGTTCCATTTCCCTTACCACTACTACTACGACCTCCTCGTCGGGCTCGACTTCATCACGGCTCTCGGGTATGTCGACGACAGGAGGCTCGGGCCGGCGGTCGCGCACCTGATGAGGAAGAGGCGGAGGGACGGCCGATGGAACCTCGACGCCGTCCACCCGGACTACGACAACGATGGGAGGCTCCCAAGGTGGTGGGAGGAGTACAGGAAGAGGTACCGCCCGTTCGCACTCGAGGGCGTCGGTCAGCCGAGCAAGATGATAACACTGAGGGCGGCTACCGTACTGAAGAGGCTCGGGCTGTCCTGAGAAGGGGACGCCCAGGGAGTGTTCGGCGCGCGAGACCCCCGCTGCGTTCGCGACGCTCCCGCTCGCGGGAACGACCGGCGCTGGACATGGATGAGGCCGCCCCACGCCGGACCTCAGGCGTAGGCGCCCAGAACGGGCCCCCGAAGCCGCCGGGCGCGTTTTATACGCCCCCCGTTCCGGGGCTACCGAGCCTTGACACAAGATACCGCGCGCCCAGAGTTGGCCATACATCTCGAACATGTCAGCAAGTCGTACGGCAGCGTGCTCGCCCTGAACGACCTCAACGTCGAGATCCCTGTGGGAGGGAGATTCGCCCTGTTGGGGCCCAACGGGGCTGGCAAGTCGACCACGCTGAAGCTGCTGGTCGGCTCTCTGAGACCTGAGACCGGCTACGTAAGAATCCTGGGCTCTGCTCCGGAGAGCCGCGAAGCGAAGGCAGTGGTCGGCTACCTTCCCGAGGACGCGCTTCCGTATCGGATGCTCTCGGTCAGGGAGAACCTCGAATACATCGGCGCCCTGAGAGGCGTCGGAGACGTCAGAGGGCGCGCTGAATTCCTGCTCGACGAGCTCGACCTGAGGGAGTACGAACGGGCGAATGTCGGGCGGCTGTCGAGGGGGAACACGCAGAAACTCGCGATCGCACTCGCACTGATCCACTCGCCTAAGGTCCTTCTCCTCGACGAGCCTCTGAACTATCTGGACATCCCGACCCAAGAGAAGGTGATCGGCATGCTCGACAGGATGGGCGGCACGCATCTCGTCTCCACCCACATCATGTCAATAGCTAGCAGGCTGACCGACAAGGTCGTTATGATCTCCAAGGGGCAGGTCCTCTGGGAGGGGACCATCGAGGAGCTGAGGCAGCGGGGCTCCCATGACGAGCCTATCGAGGCGGTAGTCGCGAGGATGATGACCGGTGCTCCTTGACCTAGTCAAGTTCGTGGTCAGGACACGGTTCTCCAGACCGTTCCTCATACTGATAGCGGTCATCGTAGCCTATCAGGTCGGGCTCTCGGTCGCCATCCCCCACGGGCAGACGAGCTCAATCCTGAGCTACTATGGGACTGCAATTGTCGCCCTCTTCCTGGCGATGGCCCTAATGACGGGCGGGGTGATGGTGCTGAAGTCTGACCGGGACTACCTCTTCACCCTACCCTTGAGCACGAGAGACCTCTCTATCTCTATCTTCTTCTCTCAGTTCATCGCCTTCGGAATCGCGATACTCTTCATGTTCGTATACCTCGCCCAGTCTCTCGCAGCGCCGCTGCTGCTCATCGACCTCTTCGCCCTCGCGCTGGCGATCACATCACTCGGGATACTGGCCACCTCTCTCGGGACGAAGACGCGAGTGGCTCTCGCCGGCACACTCGCGGCGTGGACGCTTGTCTCGTTCGCTGGTTTCCCGTTCTCGCCGGGCTCCCCTTTCAACGGGAACGCTGCGGGGGGGACAGCGACCCTACTCGGCCTGGCCGCAGTCACGACGACCTTCGCGTTCAACCGACTATCGCGCGTCGAGCTCGACCTGATGCGAAACCTAGTCCGGTCCTCCTCGGCTGAGATCAAGTCGCCGAACAGCTACGCGGGGAGAAGCCCCGTCGGAGCGATCTACTCGATGAATCTCTCGTCGATGTCGGTGGCAGCGCGAATGAACATGGCTGGAACGTCAAGGTACGTGTCAAGGCGGGTCAGGACGCGGTGGGTCGCCGCGGCCACATCGCTCGCTGCTGCCATCTACTTCGGCTTCGTCATCCTGCGCGCGACCCCCGCGCCTATTGTGGCAGGGACCGACGCCCTCCCGGCGGCCCTCGTGGTGGCTGTCCTCCTGTCGCTGGTAGGCTTCTTCTTCTCCCAATCTGCCATCGTGAACGAAAGGCTTTGGCTGTCGCTCACTTCGCTCCCACCCGCTACCTACTTCCGGCACATGGTGGCGTCGAAGCTCATGTCATTTCTCATCATCACGGGACCCTTCGCTGTGGCAGACGCCGCGCTGGCGGCGCTGGGGTACGAAGCGGCGCTCGGCGCCCTCGCAGTCGTCACCCTGGTCGTCCCGGGAGCATACGTCGTCGAGATACTGTGGTCCGCCTACGTCGCCCCGATTCAGGTCAAGGGGGATGACATCTCGATGCAGGCGCAGTTCAGCCTCAAGCAGTTCTCTACCGCCCTACCTATGATCGCTGTCATCATCCTTGCCTCGGCCGCTTCAGTGGAGCCCGCCCTCGCCCTGGCGGGGGGAGCCGCGCTGGCCGTCGTGGCAGCCGTCATCTCGTCGAGCGGAGCGTTCTGGAGAGCCGTCGTCGTCCGCCTGACTGAGACCGGGTTCGTGTAAGACCATCGGCACATCCGACGGATGCGCTCGCTTCCGCGCTGGCATAGCGTCCGACCAGCTGGTGTCCACTGGTCGGCGCCGAAGTTGCACGCTTTGCGGCGGCCCGTACCCCGTTCGGGAGCATCGACCCTCCCGTCCTTCCACTCGGGTCCCGGAGCCGGCCTCACCCAACGGTGCTAGCTTGGACCAACGGCTGCGGGTGGCGCCACCACGGGAGCGGACTGATACGTAGGCGCGCGGGTCCGTACCAAGGAGAGAGCCAGCGCCACGAGCAGCAGAGCGGCGGATATCTCGAAAGCGAAGCTCTCGCCTGAAAGGTAGGAGGTCGCCGTGCTTGAGGGGAGCTTTCCCGAGAGGGTCCCGATGAAGAGTTGGTAGACGATGCTGGCCGGCGTCACGAGAGTGACCGCGGTGAGCGTCAGGGCGAAGCTCAGAATCATCCCCGTGTTCCTGAACGTATTCATGATCCCCGACCCCACGCCGAGCCTTCCTGGGAGGCTCGAACGCATTATGGTGCTCGTATTGGAAGGCCAGAAGAGTCCCGCCCCGAACCCGTAGAGGGTCTCGATTGCGGCAATCTCCAGCTGTGATGTGCCGATTTGCAGCTGGCTGAGGAGGACCAGGACCACGAACTGTATCAGGAGGCCCGCCGCAGTGATGGACTTCCCCCCGAACCTGTCAGCGAGCACCCCGCCCACGGGCGCTGTCACGGCGGTTGCGACCGCGAGTGGGATAATCAAGTACGAGGCGTGCAACACGCTCAGGCCGCTTATCCCCTCAAGATAGAAGATCAGCAGGAAGTTCACGCTAAAGACCGCCAACGACTGGAACATTGCGGCGAGGATGGAAAGGGAGAAGGTACCGTTGCGGAAGAAGGCGAAATCGACAATGGGGTCCTTGCTACGCCTTGTTTCCCACAGAACGAAGAGGAGGAAGAGGATGGGGGAGAGGGCGATGGAAGCCAAGGTTACCGCGTCTCCCCAAGAATAGATGAGTCCCCAGGTGATTCCAAACAACAACGCGAACAGGCCCGCCGTGAAGGCTACGGCCGCCGGCAAGTCGAAGGAGCCGCGCCGTCCGGACGCCGCAGCGTCCCGCAGGGTTCTCATCCCCCAAAGCGTCCCGAAGGTCCCGATCGGTACGTTGATGAGGAATATGAGCCTCCAGCTGGTGTAGGTTATTATGACGCCCCCCAGGATTATCCCCAAGATCGACCCCACGGCCCAGACGATGGCGTTCAATCCGAACGCCTTCCCGGTCTCGTTCCTCGGGAACGCGTCCGTCAGGATCGCGAAGGAGTTGGCGGTGAGAAGGGCCGCCCCTGCCCCCTGCACGACGCGAAACGCGACCAGAGACAGCCCAGAGAACGCCAGCCCGGAGAGGGCAGACCCGGCCGTGAAGACTGCGAAGCCCAGGCAGTACATCCTCTTCCTCCCATACATGTCGGCCAGTCTCCCGAAGCTGAGCACTAGGGCCGTGTTGACGAGAAGGTATGCGATGACCACCCAGATCATCGTCACGAAGTCCGACTTCAGGTCGGTGGCAATCGGGAACAGCGCGAGGAGCACCACGGTGCCGTCGACCGCGGCCATCATTGCGCCGACCGACGTGACGGATAGCGCCTTCCATTTGTACTCCAAGTGCGACCTTCGCGCGCCGAATCGGGGCGCTTCTTAACTCAGTCGGTCTACCCCCCGGGCTGGCGAAGCGGAGAGAGGCGATCTCCCGTCGGGTTCGGAGGAGCGGCATGCGAACGACGGGCCTCGCGAGGGGCGCGCTTCCGACCGGTAGCTCGCTTCACGCGCCCTGCCGCTGCTCGCTCGACGACCGGGCCGAGAGCGCTCCCTGTTTCGACGCCCATCGGGCCAGCCTGACTACTATGTACGCACCGAACGCGAGTCCTGTGATGAAGAAGCTCACGGGGTAGTTAGTGTAGAATGAGACGAAGAGCCCCACCCAAGTCGCAAGAAGGGCGAGCGCGACTGAGAATGCTATCACGTGGCTCGGGCGTTTGGAAAGGTACTGAGCAGCTGCCGCGGGGGTCACCATCAACGAGAATATGAGCAGGACGCCCGTGACCTGGACGGCGAAGGAGACAGAGACGGCGACGACCAGCATGAACGCGGTGCCCAGGAAGAGCATCGGCATGCCCTTTGCCTCGGCGACGTCTTCGTCTAGCGAAGCGAAGAGGAGCGGCCTATACAGCACAGCCATCGCCGCAACCACGCAAATCCCGGCGACCTCGGTGAGGGTGACCTCCCAGCTGCTGACGCCGATGATCTCCCCGAAGAGTATAGAGTACGTCGCAGTCGCGTACCCCCCTCGATACAGGTTGATGAAGAGCAGGCCTAAGCCCAGCGAAAACGCCAGCACGATCCCGACCTGTGTGTCGCGGTTGGAGACCCTTCGTCCTAGTATCGCTATCGATATCCCTCCAAGTATTGACCCTGCGAGCAAGCCCGCTAGCGGGGCGACACCCAAGACGACAGCACCCGCCGCCCCAGCGAACCCGATCTCCGAGAACGCGTGCGCGGTGAACGCCGAGCGCCTGAGGACGACGAAGTAGCCGGTTATGCCCGCTATGATCGCGGTGATCGTCCCCGCCTCCGCCGCGTGCTGCATGAACTCGAAGCACCACATGTTCTGCAGATCCGAGACTACGTTCAGACTGAACCCTTGGATCGGACAGACGCTCATAGCACGTCCCCGTGATGTTCCTCGACGCCGATTATCGCGACGTTGCCGTGCGGGTCGCGCAGCACCTCCACCTGGACGCCGTACAGAGCCGTCAGGCTCTCCGACGTCAGCACCTCGTTCGGTTTCCCAGTCGCTATCTTCCCGTTTGCGATGTACATCACCTTGTCCAGGTGGGGGAGGAGCGGGTTGATGTTGTGGGCAATAAGAAGGGCCGTAACACCGCGGGAACGCACGACATCGTTCACCAGGTGCAGCAGGTCAGTCTCTCTCCTGATGTCCAAGTTCGAGAGGGGTTCGTCGAGGAGAAGGAGGTCCGGGTTGCTCACCAGCGCCTCCGCGAGGAAAATCCTCTGCAGTTCGCCTCCCGAGAGAGCCCCGAGCGGGCGGTGGGCAAGCTCACGCGCGGATACGGCGTCTAGGGCGGCGAGTGCGTCCTCTCGGTCTCTCGTGGAGAACGGGTTGAATCCCCACCTCTTCCCAGAAAGCCCGAGCCTTACCAGCTCGAGGCACTCTATGTTCGTATCGCTGTCGATCAGGTGACGCTGGGGGACGTAACCGATTCTAGGATTGCCCCGGCGGGGCTCGTCTCCGAGCACGCTGAGGGAGCCGGCGAACGGGCGTTGGAGTCCCAGGAGCATCCTGAAGAGGGTAGTCTTTCCCGCCCCGTTCGGACCTATCACCGCGACGAACTCTCCCCTCCCGAACGAGAAGAAGCCGTCCCGCCATACCGCCCTTTGCCCGTAGCCGGCAGCGAGGCTCTCCGCCTCGACAATACGCGTCTCACGGCCTATCGGGTGCATCCGAACAGGGTCCCCCGCCTACTCGCCGAGCGACTGGGCGTCGAGGGCGTTTATGAGATTGTATATCTCGCCCTGCATCCATGCTTGGAAGGTCGCGCTGGATGGCTGGATGGTCTCTGTGACGCCAATGGTAGGGATCTGGTACTGCGCTGCTTCCGCCTTGATGCTCTGGGTGAGTGGCGTCACCGTCTGCTCGTTGTAGATGAGGACCCTGACACTTGAGTTGCCCCCTTGGAGGAGCGTCTCGAACTGAGCCACGCTCTGGGCGGGCGGGTCGTTCCCTTCAGCGACGGCGTTCATGAACGCCGCAGGGGACACGATGTCCAGCCCTGTCGCGTTGGCCATGTAGACGAAGATGCTCTCCGTCGAGGCTACCGGCACTCCAGAGTAGTGCTCCTTGATGTAGAGTTCGTAGCTCATGTAGGACTGCCATAGCGATGCGTTCAGGTTCGCGTACTGCTGGCGGAAGTAGGCTTGCGCTGTCGGATCGATCTCGACGAGGTCCCTGTACATGGCAGCTACGGTCATGTTGACGTAGTACGGGCTGTACCAGAAGTGGGGGTTGGCGTCGATGGGCTGCCCCAACAGTTCCTGAACGTTCAGGACCACCTGGTTGGGGGTGTTCTCTGCTGAAAGGATATCCAGTGCCCACGTGTCGTAGCCCGCCCCGTTCACAATCACGAACTGGGCGTTGGTGACTGCTATGGCGTTCGCAGGGTTGCTCTCGTACTCATGCGGGTCGGTGTTCGGGTCGGATACTATGCTCGTCACATTGACGCGAGAGCCGCCAAGCTGCGAGACGAGGCTCCCCCAGAAGTTCTCGGCCGCGACTACCTGAATCTGCCCAGCTGATGTCGAGGTCGTGGTCCCCGAACCGTGCCCTCCGAGGGCGTAGATCCCGCCGAATGCGGCGACTCCGACGATGACCAGCACGATCCCGCTCACGATGTATGCCCGCTTTACCATGGACTTGCCTTCTATGAGTGGGTTATTAAATCTTCAGCGACTTCTATTATAATATGCGCGTCTGTGGGCGCTACTCTATCAGTGAATTGCTAGCCTCCGACGACTTGGCCCATCTGTGTCGATATCGACTCCGCGCATGATTATGAACACGGGAGGCGGTGGTCCGTGTCCCGTGGTTCGCCCGCGCACGCGGACGCCAGCCTAGGCGTCAAGGTTATTACAACTGCGGCGACTCCTTATATAGTAGTTAATAAACGAGCGCTGGCATGCCAGTCGTAAGCCTGTCCATCCCTGAGACGATGCTAAAGGAGATGGACGAGCTCGAAAGATCATATGGATTCACAGGGAGGTCGGAACTCGTCCGCGCGGCAATCCGACTGATGGTGAACGAAGACCGCGAACGCGCGTCTGTATCGGGCGAGACAAGTGGGCTCGTCGTCGTCACGCACGACACTGACGAGGAGGAGCCGGTGACCCAGCTGAAACACGAGTATGACGCGATAATCAAGACCCACATCCACAGCAAGCTGACGGCTTCGACCTGCATCGAGCTCTTCCTCGTCCACGGAGACGCGAAGAAGGTGGGCGCGATGAGCAAGGCATTCCAGGCGCAGGACGAAATGAAGAGCTCGCGATTCATCCAGGTCTAGGGCGACCTCCCCAGAAGCCGCAACGCGCTTACCCCCTTGCAGTCGCCCGCGAACGTCTGCGTTACGGATAATAACGTCTGCCGAAATCTGGCGCGAGGATGAAGTTCCTCTTCGTGACAAACGAGAGCCTCTCCGCCGATCTCGCATGGCGGCTGAAGAAGGAAGGGCACGAGGTCAGGATGTACTGCCGAAGCCAGGGAGAGAAGGACGTGGGCCTCGGCTTCTTCGACAAGGTGGACGAGTGGGAGTCGCTGCGCGACTGGGCTGAGGTCGTAGTCTTCGACGACATAGGGTTCGGCTCGAAGGCGGAGCAGCTGAGAAGCGAAGGGAAAGCGGTCGTCGGCGGCTCGGTGTATGCTGACAAGCTCGAGCTCGACCGGGAGTTCGGCCAGGCTGAGCTCAACCTTCAGGGGGTCGACATACTCCCGAGCTGGAACTTCACGTCATTCGACGAGGCGATTCAGTTCGTAAGAGCGAACCCAGACAGGTACGTTCTGAAGCCGAGTGGGAAGGCGCAGAACGAGAAGGAGCTGCTGTTCATCGGGCAGGACGCCGACGGCAAGGACGTACTGGAGGTGCTGGAACACTACAAGGCCAACTGGTCCAAGAAAATCAAGGAGCTGCTCATCCAGAAGTACGCGGAGGGCGTCGAGATCGCAGTCGGTGCGTTCTTCAACGGGAAAGACTTCGTACTCCCGATATGCGTGAACTTCGAGCATAAGAGGCTGTTCCCGCATGAGCTTGGTCCTAGCACGGGCGAAATGGGATGCTACGACGAGGAGACAGAGGTCCTTACTCGCGAGGGATGGAAGCCCTTCCGCGAGTTCGCGCCGGATGACGAAATATGTACCCTGAACCCGCTCAGCAACAGCATCGAGTATCAGCGGCCCACCGCACTGGTCCGATACCACCATCACAGGAGACTTGTGAGGGTGACGAGCGACTCACTCGACATCGCGGTCACGCCGGATCACAACATGTACGCGGGAACCGAGCGCGGGACAGGGATGCATGCAGGGTTCCGATTCGTGAAGGCGAAAGACCTCGTCCCTGGAGCCGTGATCAAGAGGGCAGGAGTGTGGGTCGGCAGGGAGGAAGCGACATTCACTCTGTCGTCCGTAGGGGCCGTGCAGGTCGCCGGTGGCGGAGAGGACACGAGCAGCACAGGTCCCGTCAAGGTCGCCATGGACTCTTGGCTCGCGCTCTTCGGGGCATGGCTCGCGCGCGGCTGGACGAGCCATACAGGAGCGGGGCGCCTCGTCGGGCTCGTCGGAGGGGAACCCACAGTGGTGGAAGCGACTCGGGACATGCTCAGCGGGCTCCCGTTCGGCTTTACAGAGAGTCGTGGCAACTTCTACTCCCGGGACGAGACACTGTGGGAGTACCTCCACAACGCAGGCGCATGGCGGATCGACAGACTCGTAAAGGCCCTTTCCCCCAGACAGATCAGCATACTGCTGGACTGGTACGCGCTGGGTCGCCGAGGTGCAGAAGGAGAGGGGCGGGTCTTCTGCACACCATTTCGGCGACTGGCGGGCGACATCCAAGAGCTTCTCTTGAAGGCGGGGAGTGTGGGCGTAGTGAGGGAGCGGAGCGCTGCAGAGGTACAGCCAGGCGCCAGTGACGAAGGGGTGCCCACAGCATGGTACGAAGTCGAAGAGCGGAGAGGCGAGACAGACGCGCGCGTAGGCGAGGGCCACCTGGGGGCCTGCGACTACGCAGGAGCGGTATACTGCGCCACTGTGAGAAACCATGTGATGTACGTCAGGAGGAACGGGAAGCCCTTCTGGTGCGGAAACACTTCGATGTATTGGACGCGGAACAGCCCCGTCTTCGAAAGAACTCTCCTGAAAATGAAGGAGAAGCTAGCGGAGAGCAAGTACGTAGGGTACATCGACATCAACTGCATCGCTAACGGCAAGGGGATATGGCCGCTCGAGTTTACCTCGAGGTTCGGCTACCCCACGATCAGCATTCAGATGGAGGGCATCACCAGCGACTGGGGGACGTTGCTCGCCGACCTCGCCCAGGGGAAGGAGGCACAACCCCGGACCAAGAAGGGGTATCAGGTAGGGGTCGTGGTCACGATACCCCCGTGGCCCTTCGAAGACGACAATGCGTTCAGGAAGTACTCGGAGGGGGCGACTATCCTATTCAGGCGACAGACGCTCGACGGAATCCACATCGGAGAGGTGAAGCTTGAAGAGGGTGACTGGCACATCGCCGGCAACTCTGGGTACGCACTCGTCGTAACTGGCTCCGGGGCGACGATGGCCGACGCAGTCAAGGAGGCGTATCAGAACGTCAGGAACGTGATGATTCCGAACATGTTCTACAGGGACGACATCGGCCAGAGGTGGACTCACGACAGCGACCTCCTGCTGAGCTGGGGCTACATCTAGAGTCGTAACTCGAGCCATCGGTGGGACGCCGGCGTATGGGCCCCTCCTGCTGCTTCCAATGCGCTGTTGGTTGTCGACCTCTGCCGCACCAGGTGGTAGTAGACCACCAGTACTATGATCGCCCCCTGCATCAACGAGCCCGAGATGAAGATGGCCGAAGGCACCACCATCCCGTCTTCGATGAACGACCAGTGCGTCCCTTGCGGGAGGGATGCAGCCAACCCCAGACCTGAGAGCAATAGCCCGAAGTAGTACGAGGCCCTCGGCCTCACGAAGGTTAGGATACTGTCAAGGACGAAACAGACCCATCCCGCCGAAATGAAGTCGAACACGAAGGTCGGGACCAGCATGTGGATTTCGACGAGCAGCGCTGCCCCGAGAAGCGAGCACGCGATGATAAGTGCTTGAATCAGCCGCCCCGTCCGTGTGGCGACGTCCACCTCAGGTCTCTAATCCTCAGGGAGCTTCCTGAAGGCCTCTCCGTGAGTCGCGGTGACACGGGACTGCTTCGAGGAGAGGAGGCGCTTCATCTTCGGTCCAAGCGAGTCGAAGACTTCAGCGATGTTGTAGCCCGTCTCGCTGAAGGCGTGCGTCTCCTTTGGAGTGTAGACCTCGACAGCGACCTCGTATCGGGCGTGGTCCTTTGTCGCCTTCTTCGACTTCACGACTGCCCTTATCTCCTCGATGAACGGGTAGACTTTGCAGAGCTCGTCCGATAGTCTCTCGAACTTCAGCTTGGCCTCGGCCGCTTCTATCGGTTCGTCAGGGAGGCCGACGATGTAGTACGGGGCCTCCTTTGAATTGCGCGACATACCTTCGTCCTACCGCCGACTCCGCATTTATGGATTCTGTGCCGTGAACGACCTGGCCCTCGGCGGACGGCAGCCGTGGTTTGCACGCGGCGCGCTGCAGGGCTAGACGCCGAAGAGAGACGGGAGGTCGGCAATGGAACGGATCACGTAGTCCGAGCCGGTGGCGCGCAGTTGAGCCTCCGTGTACCGCCCAGACAGGACCCCCACCATCTTCACCCCCGCCGCTTTCGCGGCAATGGCATCATACATCGAGTCGCCGACATAAACGACTTCGTCGCTCGTGACTCCGAGCAACTCGACCGCGAGGGCCACCCCATCTGGCCGAGGCTTGAGCGCGGGAACGTCCTCCCTGCAGAGAACGAACTCGAAGCACTTGTCTAACCCCTCACGGGTAAGGACCTGGGTAGCGGCGGACCTTCCGCTGTTTGTGACTGCGCCCAGTCTGACCGCGTTCGACCTCAACAGGTCGAGCGTCTCTTGAACTCCGGTGAACGCCACCGCCGTGGCGGCCGTCCCAACCTCGGACTCATCGAGTATTTCGTACACCCTAGAGAGCACCTGGCCGAAATCGGCGCGGACTATGCCCGCGTCAATCTGCGCTCTCGCGGCGTCTATCAGACTCTGCGTCGGCACCGCTTCGCCGAGTCCGGAGACGTCGAAGCCCATACGGTCTAGCGTCCGGACTATCGCTCCCTTCGTCCCCGCCGCGTCAAACGTGAAGGCAACGAGAGTCCCGTCCATGTCGAACAGCACGGCGGCGGGCTTCACTGGCTAGATCTTCTTCTTCGAGAAGAGTATCAGGATGGCCAGGCCCGCCAGCCCGATCGCCACGATGAGGATGGCGATCGCGTCGAGGGTACCGCCA
The DNA here is from genome assembly GCA_030038395.1 of Nitrososphaerales archaeon. Classification (GTDB taxonomy): domain Archaea; phylum Thermoproteota; class Nitrososphaeria; order Nitrososphaerales; family Gagatemarchaeaceae; genus UBA183. The sequence goes on along the minus strand of JASHOZ010000008.1, from coordinate 14,260 downwards.
CTCGCGTCCAGCGCAGGAGGCAAAGGCAACCGCATGCCAATCAGCCCGGGTTCTTATTTATCCCTTATCGAGCTGAGTCGACCTCCACGTCACGTGTCGGCCGTTTGACCGGAACGTCCCAAGAAGGTCGAGCGTGCAAGCCTTGTACTGCCGCGAGCGGTCGATCCGAAGAGAGCGCGAGACCGACCTGAGAGCCACCTTCACATACACTGGGACAAGGGTCAAGAACCTTGAGGAGTCACTGAGGTTCTACACCGGCCTTCTCGGGATGAGGGAACGCGGCAGGAACAGATTCGAAGCTTGGGGAGGCGAAGTGGTCGGCCTGGCTTCCGAGGACGGGGGCCCGAGCTCGAACTCAACTACTACCCCGATGGGAGCGCCTATGCGACGGAGTACAACGCGGGAGAAGGACTCGACCACCTCGCGTTCAAGGTCGATGATCTGGACAAGACGCTCGCCGAGTTTGAGAAGGCGGGGTACCCCACGGTCCTCGAGTTGGCCTCCGGGTCGAGCCGATGGGCGTTCGTACGCGACCCTAATGGGATCTCCATCGAGCTCTTCACTCAGCAGGCCGCTCCCTCTTCCCATGACGCTTCCCGCTCGTGGGGAATGCAGCCCTCGTCTAAGGACTACTCGCAAGCCAGATGCAACGAGCCAGCAGAAGGCCACGAGGAGCTTCGAGTGGTGCGCCGCCGAAGGGTGGAGGCGAGCGCGCATCTGGCAGACGGCAGGGAAGAGGGGAGCTGCTCTGAAAAAGCAGAAATAAGCTCAGTATGGCGGACCGGCGGTTGAGACTCGAGGAAGGGAAGGCGCTCGCGGAGGGGGCGGTGTCGAAGGCGGTGTCGGCGGGGGCGACGTATGCTGAGGCGCGGCTGCAAAGCGGTCACTCCAGGGAATTCATCCTGAAGAACGGGGAGTCGCAACCCTCGATCTTCTCCGAAGGGTACGGCCTGGGGATACGGGTCATTGCGAAGGGGGCGCTCGGGTTCGCGGCAACCAACGACATGAAGACGGGCGCCGTGGGGGAACTCGCTCGGAGGGCGGTGAAGCTCGCAGAGGCCTCCGCACCCGTGCTGAAGCGGAAGATTTCGTTCGACGACTCCAGAGCCGTGCGGAAGAAGTGGGCGGCGGTCGAGAAGGACAGAATCGAAGGCGCTGACGCGACCTGGCTTAGAGGTGTCCTCCTCGACATCGAAACGAGGATCGCGGACGGCAAGGCAGGCGTCAAGCTCCCAGGAAGGTTCCTCGTCCTCTGGGCGGAGCTCGAAGAGAAGTACTTCGTGAGCAGCGATGGTGCTCGCATTGAAGCCAGACTCCCGAGGGTCGGGTTCTTCGGGTCACTGACTGCGATGGAAGGGGGGTCTGCGGCGCAACGGTTCATGCAGCAGGGAGAGACCGGCGGACTCGAGGTTGTAGGCAGGGTAAGGCTGCTGGAGAAGGTCGAGGAAGAGGCGAAGATAATGGGCAAGGTACTTCGGACGGCGACGAAGCCCCCGACCGACACGGTCGATGTAGTCCTCAGTCCCGAGCTGTCTGGGATCGCGGCCCACGAGTCGGTCGGCCACCCGCAGGAAGCCGACAGGGTACTGGGGAGGGAGGGCGCCCAGGCGGGGGAGTCGTACCTGAAGGCCGACAGCCTCGGGAGGAAGATCGGGAGCGAAGAAGCGAACGTCAGCGACGACCCGACGCTCGTCCACTCAATGGGGTACACGCCCGTCGACGACGAAGGGGTCGCCGGCAAGAAGAGACGGTTGATAAAGAACGGCGTGATAAACGAGTTCCTGCACAACAGGGCAACGGCTAAGGAGTTCGGACTCGCGAGCAACGGAGCGGCAAGGGCCGTTTCCTTCGACAGGGAGCCCATAATCCGAATGTCCAACACCTTCGTCGAGCCGGGAGACTACTCTACCGACGAGTTGATCGGCGAGGTCAGGCACGGTGTCTACTTCAAGACATTCACAGAGTGGAACATCGACGACAAGCGTCTGAACCAGAGGTATGTCGCCCTCGAGGCCTACAGGATCGAGCAGGGGGAGGTCAAGGAGATGGTGAAGGCGCCCGTCCTGGAGATAGCCACGCCGAGGCTCTGGGGGAGCGTCAAGGCGAGAAGCAAGCACATGGACTTTGAAGCCGCCGTGTGCGGGAAGGGAGACCCGCAGCAGGGAGCGCCGGTCTGGACAGGAGGCCCCGAGACGCTACTCGCGGGCATCAAGTTGGGGGCGAGGTGAGCCTCCTGGACCTCGAAGACCTGAACGATGTTGCAATCCGGGCCGCAAAGAAGGTCGACGCGGATGACGCCATAGCACTGACCTCGCGGGTGACCGACAGGATGATCAGGTTCGCGAACAACTCGGTCACGACGGCGAACAGGATCGAGGAAGCTGAACTGACGGTCTACCTGGCGCACGAAAGGAAGCGCGCGATCGCGTCCACTTCGAACCTTGACACGGCGAGCGTCAGGAAGTTCGTCCAGGACCTGTTCGAGTCGATGAAGGGCCTCCCCGCGTCTGAGTACGTCCCACTCCCCGGCAAGGCATCCAAGTATTCCCCTAGCGGGGTCGGGCATGACAGGAAAATCGTCGAGGTCGAGGAGGAGCTCCCTGAGCTCGCCAAAGAGGCGATCGACGCTTCCCTTTCCGCCGGGGGGAAGAGGACGGCCGGGGTCATCGATGCCGGAGACGTGTCGACGGCGATTCTCACGTCCACAGGGACGAGCGGTTCGGACCGCCGTGCCTCCATCACCCTCAACGTACGCGCGTTCGCCGAGAGAGACGCGAGCGGCCATGGCCTCAGCTGTTCGTCAACGCTCTCCGGGTTCGACCCGGCGAGTGCAGGGAGAAGGGCGGGGAGCGACGCGAAGAGAATGAAGGATGCCGTCGAGCCGGAGGCAGGGAGCTACGACGTCATTCTGAGCCCTACTGTAGCTTCAAACATCGTGGAGTCGATGGCTTTCGCCGCCTCCGCGTTCTCCGTCGATGCGGGGACCTCGTACCTGGTCGACAAGCTGGGGAAGAGCGTGGCGTCAGAATCGTTCAACCTCACCGACCACGGCACCGTCAAAGGGGGGCTGGGGGGGAGGGTGTTCGACGACGAAGGGACGCGGACCCGGTCGACCCCGATCATCAGCGACGGCGTCCTGAGGACCTATCTGCACAACCTGACGACGGCAGGCAAGTGGAAGACGCAGAGCACAGGGAACGCCGGGCTTGTGACGCCTCACGGGTGGAACCACGAAGTTGGAGGAGGCGACTCATCACGCGAGGAGATGGTAAGGGAAACCAAGAGGGGCATCATCCTCACGAGTAACTGGTATACGCGCTTCAAGAACTACAGGACGGGGGAGTTCTCCACCGTCCCGAGAGACGGCGCATTCTTGGTGGAGGACGGTCAGATCAGGCGCCCACTCAAGGGGATGAGAGCGGGGGACGACCTACAGCGGATGTTTTCCTCGGTGAAGCTCCTGTCGAAGGAACGCGAGTGGATCGAGTGGTGGGAGGTCGACACACCGACGCTCTGCCCCTGGATCCTGGTAGACGGCGTCAAGATAACGCGGGCGTACGAGTGAGCGCCTACCTTCGGCTTGTCCACGCGACTACGAGGGGAGACCCGCGAGCGAGGCCCTGACTTCGGAGTCCTTCGGCGCGTAGTCGACTAGCGCCCCTGATATCTTGTCCTGGTACGCCTGCAGGTCCAGGAGCCCGTGCCCGCTGAGGTTGAATAGAATTGTCTTTGCTTCGTCCCTCCGACGGCACTCCAGCGCGATGTCGATTGCCGCCTTCACAGCGTGATTCGACTCGGGCGCAGCCACCACCCCCTCGTTCTGGGCCAAAAGGATGCCGGCCGCCATGACATCGTTTTGGTCGTATGCTACGCTCCTCATGAGTCCCCGGTCGATGAGCATGGACATGGAGGGGGCCTTCCCGTGGTACCGAAGACCGCCTGCGTGTATCGGCGGGCACTGGTATCCATGACCCACTGTGAACATCTTGATGAGCGGGGCGCTCTCAGCCGCATCGGCGTAGTCGTAGCGGTACTCTCCCTTGGTCGTCGAGGGGACGGCCTTCGGCTCGACAGCGACGAAGTCGGCTTCGCTCTTCCCGCGCAGTTTGTCCCGCATGAAGGGGTATGCTAGCCCTGCGAAGTTGCTCCCTCCGCCGATGCACCCGACAATGTAGTCGGGATCTTCGTCGAGCTCGTCCATCTGGAGCTTCGCCTCCTGCCCCACCACCGACTGGTGCGTAAGGACGTGGTTCAGGACACTCCCGAGCGAGTACTTCGTCCCGTCGTGGGTGACGCAGTCTTCGACGGCCTCGCTGATCGCTATTCCCAGGCTTCCGGGGTGCGCCCTGTCCTTCTCAAGGTACTTCCGGCCGGCGTTGGTGAGCGCGCTCGGAGACGCGTGGACCTTCGCGCCGTACACCTCCATGAGGATCTTCCGATACGGCTTCTGCTCGTAGCTGCTCCTGGTCATGTAGACGGTCAGGTCGATCCCGAAGAGAGCAGCAGCCAGGGCGAGGGCAGTCCCCCACTGCCCTGCGCCCGTCTCCGTTGTGAGCCTAGTCGTCCCCTCCTGGCGGTGATAGTATGCCTGTGCGACTGCCGTGTTGGGCTTGTGACTCCCGGCCGGATTCAGGTCCTCGCGCTTGAAGAATATCTTTGCCGGAGTGCCGAGCTTCTGCTCCAACCGCCTCGCACGGTAGAGCGGAGTCGGCCTCCCCAGGCGGAGATAAGCCTCTCTCACTTCGTCGGGAATGCGGATGAACTCTTCAGTCGAAGTCTCCTGCCTGAGGCACTCCTTGGCGAAGAGCCTGAGCAGAGCCTCGGGCGCTACTGGCTTCATGGTTCTAGGATCCAGGGGTGGTGGGAGGGGCGCCGGGAGGTCGTGCAGGATGTTGTAGTAGTCGGTAGGCAGCTGGTCGACCGAAAGGACTGACTTCAGCGCCGCGCTCTGCATGCGCGCCTCTATGGTGCTGCCACTAATATACAATCGTGTCCTTTGTTGTACAGTAAAGCCGCTACCAAGAGGAGTGGAAAAGCTCATAGATGCACGGTTCCATGCATGGTGGTATGTGGCGCAGCGTAAGAGATGAGTTCTCGAAGCAGGTCGTAAGGTCTGAGATAGTGCGCAAGATGATACAGTGCGGGATGCGCGTCTCAGACGACATGAAGATCTACGTGGGCGACGTGGAGGTCGACTACACGGCGGTAGCGAGGGCGGTCGACGTTGACAGAAGGGTCGTCAAACAGACGGTGGAACAGATCAGGAAGAACCGTCACCTGTACTCTCTTTTCACAAGCATCACCCCCCTCGGAGCGAGCCTCGCGAACGTCGTCTCCCAGCTGGGATATAGCGCGATAGAGATAGGCGCAGACGCGAGGTCGCCGGGAGTGATGGCAGCGGTCGCGGAAATCCTCTCACGTAACGGCCTCGTGATTAGGCAGGCCCTCGCGGACGACCCCGACATGGTGGTCGATGCGAAAATGACTGTCGTAGTGGAAGGGCGGCTGTCGGGCGAGACCATCACCGAGTTGAACGAGCTCAGCGTGGTGCGGAGCCTGAAGATTCTGAAGTAGCATGGCGCGACGCTTCGACGTCGCCGTCATGCACGACTTCTTCGTTGACCGAATCTTGGACGTGCGAAGCGTGCGAGCGTTTGCGAAGGCACTGACGGCAAAGGCCAGGGAGGGCGGCGGTGGGATGAGAGGGTACGAACAGCACGACACTGCGGGGGGAAACGCGGTCAACCTGGCCCACGCCCTTGCGACTCTGGGGCTGAGGACTCTCCTGGTCACTCACAGCGACGCCCCGCATGAGCGGATGCTGCTGGACCCATTTCGAGAGCTCGACGCCGAGGTCAGGGTCAAGCCGCTCAGGCCGGGGCTGACAGTCGCAGTCGAAGCGGAGAAGAACGTGATGGTCGGCGACGTCGGAGGCGCGGGAGAGTTCGGCCCTGAACTCCTGACGGATGACGACTGGGGAGCTGTCGCGCGCTCGTCTGTGGTGTGCGTGGTCAACTGGTCGGCGAACAGGAGGGGGACCGACCTCCTGCTGGCCGCGAGGGAGAGGGTCGGGCGGCAGAGCAGGATGTTCTTCGACCCCGCCGACTTCAGGGAAAGGACACGAGAGTTCGGGGAGCTCCTCGCGATGATTCGGAAGTCGCGACTGGCGGACTGGATAAGCCTCAACGAGTACGAGTGCATCGAAGCCGCACGAATCCTGAAATCCAGTAGCATGGACCCTGAGCGCGCCTGCGCGGTGATAGCCCGCTCGCTGGGCGCCGCCGTCGACGTCCATACCGAACGACGGGCGTTCAGCAGCGACGGCGTACAGACGTCTGAGGCTGTGACGGAGCCCGTCATCCCTCGCAGACTGACTGGGGCCGGAGACGTGTGGAACGCGGCTTCGATTTACTGCCGGCTGAACGGCATCGCCGGGTCGGAGAGACTCGACTTCGCCAACACCGCGGCGCGCCTCTATCTGCAAGCTCCCGCGCCGAGTCCGCCGAGGCTCGCTGAAGTGAACAGGGAGCTGGGGTGACTACTTCTCGAGCATCTTGGAGAAGGTCCATGCGACCGTGTTCAGGATCTCGTTGAGTCTTGCCTTGTCCCTGTAATTCTCGACCGTAAGCCGCGCGATCGCGCCGTCCTTCTCTTCGACGTCGAACGCGAGCTCCGTTCCTCGGGCAAGCTTCCCCCTCGTGACGAGCTCCATGTCCCCAGACTTCATCCCCTGCAGAATCTTAGAGATTAGAAACGACCGGAAGGGCGTCGTTGCTGACCTTAGCTCGAGCCCCTCCGCAGGTTCGATGGAGACGCCCTCAGGCGTTATTGTTGCTTTGGCTATCACGTCCGTTCCCTTGTCTCTCCTGAGTTCCCTCACCTCAGGCTCTTGGGCGCTCCCCAGCATCTCGCTGGCGCTCCTGAATGTGGACGCGCGAAGGAACGCATCAACGTACTCTAGCGACATCTTCAATCGCCCGACCTCCTCTTCCAGCTCGGCTATCTTCTCCTCCAGCCAGAGCTTGTGCTCCGCTGCTCTCTTCACGTCCGTCTCGGCCGAGTCCATCGTGGAAACGGCTGGCTGCTCTCGCTAAAAACGTTCGTTGGTGCCCGATAGAGTCTCGGCGCCTGGCCTGAAACTGATCGGTCGAACGGCTCCTCGCAGAGGGGTTCGCGGCCGGGGAGAGCCCCAATGGTCACCGCAGCGAGCCTCTGCCGTTGTCAGAGCTTCTTGGTGATGGCCTTCGCCATCTCCTTGGTCCCTGCTTTGCCACCAAGGTCGTACGTAAGGTCGCGCCCCTGCTTCATCACCTCAAAGGTGGCGTCGAAAATCGCCTTCCCAGCCTTCCCCTCGCCGATGTAGTCCAGCATCCAGGCTCCCGAAAGGATCGTGGCGGTGGGATTGACCTTGTTCTTCCCCCTGTACTTCGGGGTGCTCCCGTGCGCGGGCTCGAACATGGCGTAGTCGTCTCCGAAGTTCCCGGAGTAGACCACCCCGATGCTGCCGATAAGGGCCGACGCCTCCTCCGACATTATGTCCATGAACAGGTTCGTGCCGACAATCACGCTTTCGTTAAACCTCTGCGGGTTCTTCACCAACTGCTGAGCGAAGTTATCGATGAATAGGTCCTCGAGTTCGACCCCGGGATGACCGGCGCCCACCCTCCTCACGGAGTCCAGGAACATCGTGTCGGTTACTTTGAGTATGTTAGCCTTCGATATCGCCACCACCCTCTTCCACCCGCGTCTGTCAGCCTCCTTGTACGCGAACTCAGCAACTTTCGTCGACTTCTCCCTGGTCACGAGGCGAAGCGCAATCGAGACATCCTCAGACAGCTTGTGTTCCAGCCCGGCATACAGCCCTTCCGTCCCCTCCCTGACCATGACGAAGTCGACTTTCCCCAACGGTCCTACCTGCCCCGGGAACGTCTTGACAGGCCTGACGTTCGCATACAGGCCGAACTTCTGCCTTATGCTCACGGCGACGCTGCGCGGAGTGCCCGGCGTTGGAAGGGTAGTGGTGGGCCCCTTCAGGCAGCAGTCTGACTCCTCGAGGACTCGCAACGTCTCTTCAGGGAAGAAGCTTGGCCCCTTGTTCACCTCCCACCACTCCGACCCTGCGTCGCAAAGTACGAATTCGGCCTTCGCCCCCGCGGCCTTCAGCACAGAGAGGGTCGCGTCGATCAGCTCGGGCCCCGTCCCATCCCCCTTGATGACGGCGACTTTCTTCAAAGCCTGAGGGTCGCCTCCGAGGGGCGATTATAATGCTTCTGCAGCAGTCAGCCTTCGATTCGAAATCCCCTGAGGTTGCGCGGCCGCACCCTCTCCACCGTGACCGAGTCAACTCGTGCCCTGGGCGGTCCATGCCGCGCCCACTCGACTATCCGTTCCACCTTCCCCTCGTCGCCCTCGAGGAAGGCTCGCACAGAGCCATCCGCATCATTGCGCACCCACCCCGAGACCCCCTTACTCGAAGCCTCACTTGCCATCGAGGCGCGAAAGAGCACGCCGTGCACGATGCCCGTTATCCTCAGCCTTACGGCTACGACGGCCGTTGCTCATCCTCTCTCTCGCCGGACCCGCGAACGTTCGCGGAAGCTCGCCGGAGGAGCCGGACTCGTCATGCGCAGCGCCACATCCCCCCAAACCAATTAAATACTGCTGTAGAGTTTCAAACGCACGTGTCCGGCGGGGCTGTTGACATGCAGAAGATTCAGGAGGGACTCGCAAAGATCATCGACCCCGAACTCGGCCGGCCGATCACAGAGATGAAGCTAATAGACAGACTCGTAGAGGAAGGGAGCAGGGTTACGGTCGAGTTCCACCTCACCGCGCCGTTCTGCCCTCCTGTCTTCGCACTCAAGATAGCCAGCGACATCAAGGCCGCCGTGATGGCAGCGAGCGGCGTAACTGAGGCAACGGTCACGCTTCGCGGGCACTACCTGGCCGACGCGGTCAACAAACAGGTCAATAGGCAGGCCGCGCGCGGCCCGTGACCCCCCTGCGGGCCAACGGATATAGAGACCCTTCCCCGACTATATAGCCGTGGACGCGCGGAAGGTCATCGAGATGGGTGGCGGGACACTTCTCGTCTCGCTCCCGAAAGAGTGGACGAGGCGGAACGGCGTGCACAAGGGAGCGACGCTCGCCGTGGACGAGCTCTCGGCACGGAAGCTGATAGTGAGGCCCATAGAGGACGTTGCGGACGAGCCGAGGGAGATAGATATCGAGTACCCGCGAGAGGGATTCGCCCAGGTCGCCGACGACCTCACAGGCGCGTATCTCTTGGGCTACGACGTCATCAGAATCGTCGGAGAAAGGGCGATCTCGAGGGAAGACAGGAGGCGACTGAAGGCAGCTATGGCGAGGCTCGTGGGGCTGGAGATAATGGACGAGGACTCCAAGCGAGTCACGCTCCAGTTCCTTCTGGAATCGTCCGTGATAGTCCCCGAGAGGATCGTGAGGCGGATGGTCAGCATCATCGACGGGATGCTGGTCGACATCGCGGAAGGGGTGACCAAGGGCGACCAGAAGCTCCTGACGCTCGTCGGCGAGCGGGACGACGAGGTCGACAGGCTCTACTTCCTGCTGGTGCGGGCAATCCGAGCGGCGATAATGCGGCCTGAGCTCGCGGAGAGCTACGGTCTCACCCCGGTCGACGTGCTCGACTACAGGGTGCTCGCGAGCTTTCTCGAGAGCGCGGGGGACGCCATTTCAGAACTCTCGCAGACATTGGAGCACCTAGTGGCTCCGAGTGAAGCCGCGCGCGGGCTGGCTGAGTGCGTGGTGAGTCTGACGCAGATGATCGACCTGGGCACACAGGCGTTCATCTCTCGCAGGACGAGGAGGACCCGGACTGAGAACGCCACGGTGCAGGCGCTTGGTGGTGAACTGAGCAAGAAGCTGGAGAGCATCGCTCAACGTCCCGGCGCAGCGGGGGTTGCCGTGGCTGAAGCTCTTGGTGCCATAGAGCGCGTCAGCAGCCTGCTGGTGGACATCTCCGACCTCGCTGTGACTACGCAGACGGTTCACTAGTCCGCCCAGTTCGTCGTGTTTTCCGAGGGCTGGCTCGGAACCCTTAACTAATCACGCCACTTCCTTGCTATATGCCGAAGTACATTTTCGTCACCGGCGGCGTAATGTCTGGTCTCGGCAAGGGCATCACAACTGCGTCAGTCGCGAGGCTCCTGCAGATGACCGGGACTAGCGTCACCTGCCTCAAGATCGACCCTTACCTTAACTTCGATGCCGGGACTATGAACCCCATCACGCATGGGGAGGTGTACGTCACGGACGACGGAGGCGAGACGGACATGGATCTCGGGACGTACGAGAGGTTCCTGAACAGGAACATGTCGAAGATGAACAACGTCACCACGGGGCAGGTGTACAAGCGAGTCATCGACGAAGAGAGAAAGGGGCGGTACCTGGGCAAGTCCGTGCAGATAATACCACACATCACATACGAGATCAAGAGAAGGATCAGGCAGCTCGCGGCGGACTCGAAGGTAGAGGTCCTGGTGGTAGAGTGCGGGGGGACCGTGGGGGACATCGAGAGCCTGCCCTTCTTAGAGGCGTTCAGGGAGATGCGAATCGAGGAAGGCGGATCGAACACCCTGTTCCTCCACGTCAGCCTCGCACCGGAGCTCTCAGTGGTGGGGGAGATGAAGACGAAACCAACCCAGCACAGTGTGCAGGAGATGAGGAGGATCGGACTCCAGCCGGACGTCGTGGTCGTCAGAGGGTCCAGGCCTCTCCCAAAGGAGGCCAAGGAGAAGATCTCGCTCTTCGCTAGCGTACAGAGGGATAGCGTCATCTCCAACCCGGATGCGAAGTCGATCTACCAGGTGCCAAGGCTGCTCGAGGAGCAGGGGGTCCTCGGGCCAATACTGCGTCACTTCGGAATGCAGAGACGTCTGGACATGCGAGAGTGGGACCGAGTAGCCGACAGATTCACCTCTGCGGCGAGAGCTGTCAGGATAGCGATGGTGGGCAAGTACGCAAGCCTCGCCGACAGCTACGTCAGTGTGAACCAAGCACTCTTGCACGCGGGGGCTGTCGTCGGGGTACGCCCAGAAATAGACTGGATTGGGTCAGAGATGATCGAGGAGGACAGCTCGAAGCTGTCCCTATTGGAGGACTACGACGGCGTCGTCATCCCGCAGGGATTCGGGAGCAGGGGGGTCGAAGGGAAGGTGGAGGCTGCAAACCACGCTCGCGTCAAGGGTCTCCCCTTCCTGGGCCTCTGCTTCGGTTTTCAGCTTGCAAGCGTGTCGTTTGCAAGGCATGTCCTCGGTCTCGATGGAGCCAACAGCACGGAGGTCGACCCGAAGACTCCCCACCCGGTAGTCGACCTGCTCCCCGAGCAGAAGGGAGTCGCGGATGTGGGCGGGACGATGAGGTTGGGAGGGCACGACATACTGCTGAAGAGAGGGAGCAAGGCGTTCGAAATCTACCGGAAGTCCAGGATACGGGAGAGGCACCGGCACAGGTTCGAGATCAACCAGAGATACATCGACCGCTTCGAGCGCGCAGGGATGCACTTCGTGGCCTTTAGTGACAGAGGGCGGCGGGCAGAGATAATGGAGCTGGACGGTCACCCCTTCTACATGGGGACTCAGTTCCACCCCGAGTACGTCAGTCGCCCGGAGAACCCCGAGCCCATCTATGTCGCCTTCGTCCTGGCGGCGGCCAAAGGGAGTGCGGGCGAAGGCCGCGGAAAGCAGCTCGTAACGCGCCTAGCGGATTGAGTGCGAGCGTGCGAGTTCCAATGCGAGCTTCGCGACGCTGATAGCATCTCCTGCGAAGACATACAGGTTGGGCTCCACGCCCCTCCCACCGAGGTCGACGAGCACGTCGAAGTCGCCGCTCACCGCCGACAGGCGCCCGCGGAGCGCCCGTACTGTCCGGTCTTCCGAGGAAGACCCTGGAGACGATCGTACGAAGAGAGGCTTGAGACCGGATCTCGTCAACACCCGCCCCATCCTAGCGTCATAGCGCAAGTTGATGCATGCGCGTATGGCTGGCCGGCTTCGCATCACGAGAAGGAGGACCTCGGAGAGATGGGTCGAAGCCCCGGGTTCTGGAGGCAGGCTCGCCTTCGGGCGGCCCCATACTTTTACGATGCGCCCTGGAACCGCGACGACATCCGATGGCGAGCGCGCGTCCCCCACCGCCAAGGCGATGTTGACGGAGACCTCGGGCATCACGGCCGAGAAGTCCTTCGACGACTCCAGGAGTCTCACAGCCTCTGCGACCTGCGAGACCGCATCCGAGAACGCCGACGCGTCCTTTCTGTAGATCTTCATGCACACGTCGCAGTCGGCCAGTTCGGGGTAGATGCTCCTGTGGCGCGCGCACACTGCCCCCTTCCCCAGAAGGCCAGTCCAGAGCGTGCACATCGTGCCGACCGCGTCGGCCGCGTTCCTCTTTGCATCCTCGGCGAGGAGGGACGCATAACTGAGCGCATCCCCTTCCGCCAGGGAAAAAGCGAGGAGGGTGGAGATCGACCTTTCATCATGCGCACGTAAGTAGAGGCTCACGGAAGGCTGCGTGACATGGAGCATTGAGGAGATCTTGCTCTGCGAGAATCCTTGCCGACTGAGTTCCCTGGCGACCAACTGTCTCATTGCAGGAAGGAACTCCGCCACCATCAGCTCGTCAGGCGGCTGCATGCATAAGTGACTTATTGACCCGTTTATAAGCGTCAACGCAACGGGGAAGATGGCGATGGGATGAGACCTGAGAGCACTCAAACGGTGCGTCCGAGCAAGGCCACGTCCCTCTCAGTCGTAATCGTCTTCTCCGCCCTGATTGCAGTCGGCACCTTTCTATCAATCAAGCTCCCGACCCCTCTTGGCGAGATTACATGGTCGCCGCCGATATATCTGGCGCTGAGCGTGCTCGCCGGACCCATCGTCGGCGCCGAAGCCACAGCGCTGGGGTCATTCATCGGCGAGTCGTTCAACGTCGCGCTTCTAGGCTGGCCGGCCATATATGCTCCTGGAATCGTCTGGGCCCGGGCCCCCGAAGCGTTCATTGTGGGGTGGGCGAGAAAGAAGGGCACGAGGATGCTGGTCGCGGCGATGGTCCTCGCGACTGCATTCGAGACACTGGCTTTCTTTGTCCCCGACGGATTCTTCTATGCATACGGCCTTTTCGGCTACGGGAGCCCGGCTGGGCTCGCGTCAGGGTTCGTCGTCGCGTCATCCGACCTTCTCACGATGCTTGACGCGGCATTCATCCCCGTCGCTCTCCTGCTCATCAAAGTGGCCCGCCCTCCGTTCAGAAGACTCGGATTCGACTGAGGGGGGAACGCAACGAGAACGATGGGAAAAGCGACCCCCGAATTCATGAGGGATGCGATCTACTCGGGCTTAGGAAAGAAGTCGTCGCATCTTCTCATAGGTCCGCGGCGCGGCTCAGACAATGCGGCCATCGAGGTCGGCGGCGGTCGCGTGATGCTCCTGACTGTGGACCCCGTCTCGGTAATTCCAAGGCTGGGGATGAGGCTGTCCGCATGGCTGAGCGTCCATCTGATCGCCTCCGACTACGTTACCTCGGGGCTGATGCCGGAGTACGCGACCTTCAGCTTCAACTTCCCCTCTGAGCTCGGGGAGCTGGACCGGAGGAAGTACGTGCGTGGCGTCAGCGAAGAGTGCAGGACGCTGGGAGTCTCGATAGTCGCGGGCCACACCGGGAGCTACCCCGGAGGAGGGTTCACTGTCGTCGGGGCCGGGTCGATGTTCGGGTTCACCCGACGAGGTAGGTTCACCGACCCGTCGATGGCGAGAGCGGGAGATGTGATACTCATGACGAAGAGTGCCGGCATTGAGGCTACTGCGACGCTTGCGTTGTCCTTCCCGCGCTTCCTGCGAGGGAAAGTTGGCCGCAGGCTTTGGGGGAAGGCCGCAAAGATGATCCGGCGGTGTTCCGTCGTCGAGGATGCCCGAGCCGCCGCCAGCGCCGGCGTAGGGAGGAGGGGGGTCACCTCCATGCATGACGCAACGGAAGGCGGAGTGCTCGGGGGGTTAGCCGAGATGGCTTCCGCGTCAGGGACCGCCTTCGAAGTAGAGGCAGGCCGCATTCCCGTGAGCAGGGAAGTCTCCGCGACATGCAGCGTGTTCGGGCTGGACCCGCTCCGGACGCTCAGCGAAGGTGCGCTACTCGCGACCTGCAACTCTTCCGGAGCTCGGGACGTCGAGGCAGCCTTGTCCGCAGTTGGAGTCGAGGTCAGCAGAATCGGGGCGGTGAGAGAAGG
>JASHOZ010000069.1 GCA_030038395.1 Nitrososphaerales archaeon | reverse complement strand
CACCTTGCTATCTGAGGTGCGGGGCTCTAACATGAGGTCGGATACAGCACGAATAGTCATGTGGACCGGGGGGGACTCGAACCCCCGACCTCCCCCAGCTTGGGGCTTAGTCATGCCAAGGGGCTGGACGAGTTGCTCTGTATCCTACCGCTAGACTACCGGCCCACATGCGAGCACCGATTTAGCCAGTTTCTAAGCTCTTACTGGGCCTCCTCTCGGCGAGCGAATGAAGTCGAAGGTCCTCCCAGCCTCAGGCCGCTGGCACGGGATTGCGAAGAGTCAGTCCGACGCTAATACAGTACGGCGCTCATGCGTGGCGCTCGCGTCTGATCCACTCTCCCTTCTCCTTAGAATACAGTTGAACCCACGATCTCGGCCTCGCTGGTGCTTCGACTGCGTCAATCAGCCTGATGGCATCCTGCATCTTTCCCAGCTTTCGTGAGATTGAGAACCCAACTTCCTCGGCGAACACTCTCATGCACTCAATCTTGCCTATCACAAGGCTGTACGATGTTTGTTTCATGAGGAATTCTGCCCCTCTGATTACCTTTGACGACCCCGCCCGTCTCTTCTGATATATCCTTGAGTCGATGCCCAGCGAGTCCAATAGTCGCCGTGCGTACAAAAGGAGATGCCTGTCGGAGTTCTCGGCGCCAACAGTCAGATGAAGTGTTCTGCCAACGCCAACGTCTACATGCCCTTCGGCGTCAAAGAGTCCGCGAAGGAATTCTCGAGGGAACACGGAGGCAATTTCCAACAGCTTTGCCAGAGGCGACTCGAGGAGTCTTTCCAGCTGCCCGCTGCAGTATCTCACGACGTAAAGTGGCAGCCTATCAACCTTGAACCTCTTGACCATAATCCTGTTTGGCGTTCGTCGAGAAAACAAGCGTGCCATGTTTGTATTGAAAGCCTCCGCGAAGTCACGATCTGCCACCTCGAGTTTCACAACCTTTTCCTTAGGAACTATGCATCCATCTCCGATAATTGAGCCAATAATGTAGCTCAACTCACGAGATGGCTCCTTGTTGAATCTACTCCGTTGAATTAGCGGGTTGCGGTCGCCCACTACCCAATGACGGACTGTGCCAGGGTCGAGGCTTAGCGAGTGAAGAACAGATAGCTGTCTTGCGATGCTGACGGGGCTACTGTTAGTTTCAGCCAGCCTCTTCACTTCTGCGTAGAGCGCACCCGTGAGCTCAGGCGGGATTCTGTCATGCCTCGCTCTCCAGCTTCCCGGAGACTCGCCGATCCTCTGCAATCTCCCATCAGGAGGGGGCGAAGTCAATTCTAGTTTCTTGCCAGGCTGTCAGCGACAGAGGGGAGGGCTCAGCGAAAATGGTTTCGAAACCCTATGCTCTTAGACCCATCGATTGCAGCTTGGTCGGTCCCAAGGAATTCTGATGCGGGACGGAAGCGAGTTTGCGATAGGATGTCGTGACTTTGTTTCTGTCTCTAAGGCTTATTTGGGCAGCTGAAGTCCAAGTGGTCATTGTCCATTTCAATAGACGAATTCCGAGAGGCCGAGATAAGAGTGGGCCGAATAACAAGCGTCGAAGACATCCCGACGGCCCGCAACCCGATGTACAAGCTGAACGTTTCGTTCGGACCGGAAGTGGCGAAGCAGTGCGTCGCGGGGATCAAGAACTTCTATTCGAAGGACGAACTCGTGGGGAAGGTAGTGGTCGCTGTCGTCAACCTGCAGCCGAAGTCGGTGGCCGGGGTGGTCTCCGAGTGCATGCTACTCGCCGCCTACGACGAGGAGTCCTTGTCTCTCCTTTCATTGGACAGGGAACTCCCAGAGGGGACCAAGGTCGGCTAAAGCCCCGCACCAAACTTTTAACCGCGCAGCCGAAGCGTAGCGCTCCGTGCGGTCGTCGTCTAGCCTGGTCTAGGACATCAAGCCCTGCCTTGGGCATGCAGGCCTGCCACGCTGGTAAGGGCGGTTCGTTCTCGACCGTCTCCAGAGACCCGGGTTCAAATCCCGGCGACCGCACCAAACTCCGGTGGGGAGTCCACACCCGAGCCACTCCGCCGAACGAGGCCACTCACCCCATCTACGGTGCCTATCATCACTCCGTCGGGCGAATGAAAGTAGACGGATTCTGATCGTACTTCTTGTACCTCCAGATGCCGTAGGCTGAAACCCACGTGACCACGAAGACGGCTACTATCGCGAACCCCATCGCCTCGAAGTCGAGGTTCTCGAACCAGTTCCAGAATCCTGAGCTCAGGTTGAGCTCCGTGCCCAGCACCTGGACCAACTCTATCCCTCCGATGACGAAGGCGACGAGAACCGACATCACGGTAACGGTAAGGTTGTAGTAGATCTTCTTTAGCGGAGTCAGGAAAGCCCAGCCGTACGC
Organism: Nitrososphaerales archaeon; assembly: GCA_030038395.1. Taxonomy (GTDB): domain Archaea; phylum Thermoproteota; class Nitrososphaeria; order Nitrososphaerales; family Gagatemarchaeaceae; genus UBA183. The sequence continues at coordinate 18,284 of JASHOZ010000069.1, read as the reverse complement.
GAACCTCATCGTAACGCCGTCAGTGGTGTCGGTCAGTACCATTCCGCATGTGAACAGCAATGGCAGCACAAGTATCTGCCAGAGCGGGACCGTCGACGAGACGCCCACGCCTACGCTTATGGCGATCAGAGCCACCTCGGTCGCGGTGTCGAAGCCGAGCCCGAAAAGGACGCCTATCGGATAGATCTGCCAAGCGTCGTTCACGAACTTGAACAGAGGCCGGAACAGCCGACTCAGGAACCCGCGGTTCTGCATGTACTCCTCGAGCTCCTCCTCCTTCATCCTCCCCGACCTCGCCTGCTTGAACAGACGGTAGACGCCGAAGACGATGAGCAGGTTGATGAAGCCTATTACGAACAGAAAGGCGCCGGAGACGAGAGTGCCAACCACGGCTCCAGTGCTCTGGAGCGCCGGGATTTGCCCGATGACGCTCCTCGTCACGAAGACGAGGACGGCGATCAGGCCGACGACTATGGTAGAGTGGCCCAAGGAGAACCAGGTACCCACTGTGAACCTTGGCTTCCCCTGCTGCATCAGCTTCCTGGTGGTGTTGTCGATGGCGGCAATGTGGTCAGCATCGACCCCATGGCGCAGCCCGAGCACATAGGCCACGATTCCCAGCCCGTTCAGCACAGGGGACACGCGGCCAAGAATTGTGGCGGCACCTATCGACAGCACCGTGACTGCGGCTATGGCGCTGTAGACGGTGCCAATCTTGACCTTCTCCGCCCTAGAGGCAGCGAGACTCGGGCTCCGGGGTTGGGCAACGGACTCTGTCATCTGAGCCGAGGGTCGACCGAGCGCGGTTCGCTCTTAAGTACTACTGTAGAGGTTACAAGTATTACTGGCACGCGGGATGGTCTACCGGGCAATACTGATTAGTACCTACGCTCCGTCGACCCTCGCTGCAATCAGGCTTGGATAGAAGTCATGAGAGGGTATCCAGGGTCAGCTTCTCCATTTCGCCTCGGCTGCTGAAGGAGTTCGACGAAGTCTCACGCCTGATGGGGTATGAGGATCGCTCGAAGGGACTGCAGAGTGTGATAAGGGGCACACTGGGGGACAACGCCATCAGGACGAACCCGGAGAGCTTGGTCGCAGGCGGGATCCTCCTGCTGTACGACCACACCAAGCCAGATGTCGACCACGACATCACCGAGATCGGGCACGACTATCCGTCAGTCATCGCCTCTTCGACGCACGTGCACCTCGACGAAGACCACTGCATGGAGATAACGACAGTCCGAGGCAAGTACAGAGACGTACTTGGGCTGGAAAGGGGGCTAAGGAATCTTGACGGAGTAGAACAGCTAAAGTCGGCCTACTTCGTGGTGGGACTCTAGTCAGTCGCCGATCTGAACCTGAGCGGTCGGATTTCCGGGGCTCCGCGCTGCCGCATCTTCCCCCTTTGGGCGAGCCGTGCCGAAGAGACTCCGGCGCATGCAATGTTGAGAGCACCATGTTCGCATGCGCGGCGAAGCGGCAGTTGCAGGCCCCGTGGGGGCCTCTTGGAGGAGGGGACGACATCATGGGAGAGGGCGTTCGATCCGTTGAGCAGTCATCATCTCCAGTCTTGACCAATGTCAGAGAGTCATCCGAGATTCACAGTCTCGGACTCCTGCAGTTGAAGAAGGAGGTCCTGAGTAAACCTGAGGTCTCCGTGCTGAAGACGGAAGATAGACGACTAGACGATGTTCATGGACGTGGTATCGAGGACACAACCCAAGGAACTAGACTCAGAGGAACGCTCCCTTCCTTATATCGCATGAGTTCCCGGTCAGACTGACTGACAATCCCACCGTCAATCGGGAGGTAGCCTAGTCGTTCCGAGTCGTACCTCTGGCTCCTTCAACCTCTCCTTACGCGCAGGCGCAGAGCCAGACTATCGCTGTCACTCTGGCGGTCAGACTTCGGGTCAGACTGGCTCACAAGCACAGGAGTAGGAACGGAAACAGAAGTTTGAAGGAGAGCGCACCCCAGGCCCTTCTCCTATCCCGGAGTAGAAACACCCGCTACGGCGGCCGAAAAACAAGGTCGCTTGGAGCCGGGGGTCTCGTGTATCGACCAACCTCGGCCAGTGAAGAGTTGGAAGAGGGGCGTCGTCCAAGTCCCGACGGCCTCAAACAAGGAGAAGGCCCCGGAGAGCATCACGCACGTTCGAGGGCCCGCTCCCTCTTCGTGCGCGTCGTTGGTAAGCATGGTTATAATTTCTCATGCTCGTACCTCGGGTAATGCGAAGACTCATCCTTGACACCATAATCTCGCTTGATGGGTACTATACCAGCCCGAAGAACGAGATCGACTGGTTCAAGTTCGACAGGGATGAGGTCGAGTGGTCAAAGGAAATCAACCGCAGGGTTGACGCGATGCTGTACGGCAAGACCACCTACGAGGAGTTCAGCCAGTTCTGGCCTCAGGCCAAACCATCCCCGAATGGATTCGATTCTGAGACCATAGCGCAGCTTAACGGACAACCCAAAATCGTATTCTCTCGCACGATTAAGGATACGCCATGGAAACCTGCAGTCGTGATTCGCGAAGACCCTACAACGGCGGTGGCCAGGCTCAAACGGGAGTCAGGCAAGGACATGGTGGTCGTCGGGAGCGGGACACTCGTGTCCGCCCTGGTCAGGGGAGGCCTGGTTGACGAGTACCGCGTCCGCGTCCGCCCCATTATACTGGGAGCGGGCAAGTCCATATTCGTGGACAGGGAAGCGAGACATCCATTGAAGCTAGTCACAGCAAAGGCGTTCGGAAACGGCGTGGTCGCGCTGCACTACGAACCGGCACGCTGATGAGCCGACCTGCATCGGGTCGCTATGTTCGGCAATCTCAACGCTAAATAGTCTCAGCCCGGCTTGCCGCCCGTGGACACGATAGAAGTCGTTCGGGAAAGGGAGCTGAAGAGAGGGGACCCCACAATGGGAATTGTCAGAGAAGTGGCGTTTGACAACAAGGGCGCGATGTTCGCCCGTTCTAGGGTCCCAGGCGGCAACAGGTCGGAGTGGCACACTCACGGAAGCAGGGACCTCTACGGCTTCGTAGTTCAGGGACGGTTCATCTTCTACTTCGGAGAGGGAGGGGAGAGCTCGGTCGAAGCAAGGGCGGGCGACTTCTTCCACATCCCCACCGGGCTCGTCCACAGAGACGTGAACCCCGACTCGACGGAGACCATCATTTTGAATGTCCAGATCGGGGAGGGACCGATAAAGCTGGTTCCCAGCGGCGGACCAGGGGCCGGCTCAGTCATGCCGTGAAGAAGAGGACCATCTGCGCTCCGTCCCATGGCCGATCCTGCTCATATGAGAATGAGCGTTCGGCCGCGCGCGGAGTGGTCGCAAGCAGTCAGGCACTTGAGCAGGGCCCCCTGGCCCATCAGGCAAAGCGGGCAGATCCTCTCTGCATCTGCAGAAGTTGCAACATGGCCGAAGAGACAAGCGAGGCACGCCAAGAATGCCCTCTCACTCCGCCGGGTCTGCCGCGGCGCTATGGCCCGTAGATTCCGCTGTAGTATACGGATGACACGTCAGATTTGGTCGCTCCTTCGAAACCCCCCACACAGTAGACACCGCCCTGACTGCTGGCGCATGACAAGGCTTGCAGCGAGGCAGGGAAGTTGTCTGTCTTCAACCAAGAGCCGATCCCTTCTGGAGTGACAATAGCGTAATAACTGTCAGGAGCATCAGAGAGACTGTTCGACGATCGCCGCTGGCCACTGATGCAGTAGATCATGGTGTCAGTTGAGGGGTAAGCCGCGCAACTCTCCAGCTCCACTGAGATGGGGTAGTCGGTGCTCTTCTCCCAACCAAAGACTCCTGACGAGTTCAACCTTGCATAGTAGACCGACGATAGGACATCGCCGGTGGCCAGTGTCAGGTCCTGGCCCCCTATGCAGTAGATGCTGCCGAGAGCCGATACGCAAGACATGCCAAAGTCGGCGGCCGGGTAAGAGTTTGTTTGAGCCCAGGGACCTATTCCACTCGAGTTCATCTTCGCATAATAGACGTGGTCGAGCGCCGAGCCATTCACCGGGTTGTTCGGCTCCTCTCCTCCGACGCAGTAGATGTATCCTGTATAGGCGACGCACGTGTCGCCTTGTATGCTCGACGGATAGCTAGGCCCGGGGTACCACTCCCCTACCCCAGACGAGTTGATACTCGCATAGTAGACGTCGGAGTCACTCACGCAGTAGAGGTAACCGTCGTACGCAACGCAGCTTGGGTAGCCAGGGGTGACAGGGTAGCTCGTCGTACTCTCCCAAGCTAGCGTCCCTGGACTGCTCAGATCGGCATAGTAGACGGAGTCCGAACCTCCTCCCACGCAGTACATGAATCCAGAGTAGGTAGCACAGCCTGCACCTGCGACTGGCATCGGGTAGCCAGAGGAACTCGTCCAGCCAGTCAGACTTCCAGCAGCAGGGGCCTGTTGGCCATCCCGGAGTGCGAAGTCGACCGAGAGTGAAGCGATCAGGACCGCGGTTACGACGGCGATCACGGCGACGAATCGTCCGCGCCTCATTCTCATCAGGAGGGACGCGAGAATATTTACGAGTTCACACCGAGCCTACTCGTTCTGCAATGACCTAAGCTACCGCCATCCCAGGGGGCGCCCGCGCGTTTCGGGCAGGGCCCGATAGGCCTAGGCGAGAGCCAGCTTCGTTCGGCGACTCCTACGTCCTGCCTCGCGGGTGCGATCACCCCGAGTGACGTTTGCTGACGCATGCAAGCTCACTCCCTGACAGTCAAGGGCCCGCCTAGCGGCCAACGGCTTGGCCGAGTCCGTATCCGGGTAAGCTTAAATCGAAACCACTGTGCAAGCGTCGGCGGAGTCGCCAGAGCAGATGCAAAGCGCGGTCGTTTCAGCTGAGAGTCGGAACATCAGGATGACACGCTACGCTGCGATGGCGATGCTCACCGCGCTCCTACTACAGTATCTGCTCGGCATGTACGTCAACCTCTTCGCGTCGCTCCCGGTAGGCATCCCGAATTTCTCTGGCTCCTATCCGGGCCAGGGAGTCTTCGACACGCACCTGGTTCTTGGGTACATACTCGGGATTGTTGCAGTCGTGACCCTCGTGTTCGCCATCATGACAAGGAGGAGGCCCTTCATCGCGCTCGGCGCACTGGGATTCGTCGCGATCTTGACGGCCGGCATCGCAGGCATAGACTTCTCGTTCGCAACGAACTTCACGAACAACGACTATTCCTACACCATGGCGGTCGCCTTCATACTTTCGCTGCTGTTCTACAGCAACCTCCTCATGCTGTCAATCTCTGCCCTGAGGCAGACGAACGTTTCAGCCCTTCCTTCTGCCTAGCCTCGGCGCGGGCTGTCCGGCGACTTACCGTTCTTCTGACAGTGCCTTAGTGACTTCCGTCCAGGCCGCGGACACGTTCGCTGGATTGTACCCTCCTCCGCCCAACGCGAGGATTCGGCCCTCACAGGCGTCGTGCGCGAGCTCGTGGAGCCTGTGGGCGGCGTACCTGTGCGACGCCGCCGAGTACCTGAGCTGCGCGATGGGGTCGCCGTCGAGACCATCCGCGCCGCACTGGAACAGGACGAAATCGGGGTGAAGACGCCTCAGGAACTCCACGACCCGGTCGAAAGCCACCCTGAACTCATCGTCCCCTGACCCAGGCTGAAGCGGCACGTTGAGTTTGGTCCCTCGCGCTAGCTCCGTCCCCATCTCGTCTTCGCCGCCGGTCCCTGGGTAGAGAGAGTGCCCGTCTTGGTGCACATCTCCGATTGTCACTCGCGGGTCCGACTCGAACGCATAGAAGACCCCGTCGCCATGATGCGCGTCGATGTCGACATAAGCCACCCGTCCGCTGAGCTTCTCCAGGAGTTCGCAGATCGCAATGGCCGCGTCGTTGAAGACGCAGAACCCTGCCGCCCTGTCCGGCCGCGAGTGGTGAAGCCCGCCTACCGGGTTGAAGAAGTGGTCGAGCCTGCCATCGAGGACTAGTCTCACTCCATTCACGGTGCTCCCCACCGGCACCAGCGACGCTTCATACACCCCCTTGAATGCAGGGGTGTCGCCCTCGTCGAGGCACCCGTCCCCCCTGTCAGACGACCTCTTCACGAACTCGACGTATTCCCTGGTATGGAACCTCAACAGGTCTTCTTCAGTACCCGCGGTCGGGTTTACCACGACGATGCGGCCCCCTTCGCCCTTCTCCAACTCCTCCAGCGAAGCCTCGAACTGGGCCACTCGCTCCCATCGCATCGGATGGCCGTCAGGGAACGAGTATAGGCGAGATTCAGGACCGAGGGAGACGCCGAGTCTGCACCCGCCGCCCCTGACCATGGCGGACTGATCGTTTCTCTCGCAGATTAGCCTTGAGGGACGGCCGACTGGCGGAACGCGGGGACACTCAGAATGGGTCGAGAGTCCGCGCGACGAAGCCCCCGACCATGTAGACCAGGACAGAGGCGGCGACCACCTTCGAACTGCCGCTCGGGTCGAGGTCGGGAGCGAGCTCCACGATGTCGCAGCACTTCGTCTTCTCCTTCCCGGCTACCTGGAACGCAATCTCGCAGGCTTCCTGCCCGCTCAGCCCACCCGCGCTAGGGGCACTGACGCCCGCCATCTCCCCTAGGCCTATCGCGTCCAGGTCGACGCTAACGTAGACCGCCTTCGTCCCCCTCCCAGCGATGGAAAACGCCTCCTTCGCCACGTCCCTCGCGCCCCTCTCGCGGACCTCCCTCGCCGTGAACTGGGCGATTCCGAGCTTCTTTGCTTTCTCCGCGTACTTCGCCGAGTTCAGGAACCCATGGATGCCAATCTCGACGACGTTGCGAGGGTCGAGCCCTTCGATCGTCTCGACCGCGAGCCCGTATGAGGAGCCGCTCGTCGGGGCGCCCCCTATCTCGCCGCGGAGGTCCATGTGGGAGTCCAGCACGACGAGCCCCACGTCGTCGAAGCGGGAGGCGAGCGCGCGGAGCGCCGGGAGCGAGATGCTGTTGTCCCCCCCCAGGAGCGCGAGAAGCGAGCTTTCCTCCAACTCGTCTCTGACCTGCTTCTCGATCTCCAAGTGCGTTCGGCGCACGTCCGCGGGGTCGGTCACCAAGTCGCCTAGGTCGGTGATTCTCGCCCCTTCCAGTCCCACCCTGAGCTCGAGGTTGTAGTTCGAGAATCCAGAGAGCGCATGCCTGATAGCGGCCGGCCCACCGGCAGCGCCCTTCCTCCCGAGGACCGCCCCATCGAAGGGCACGCCCATGATGTTCACTGCGTTGCGGGCGCACCTGTCGGCCGGAGATATGATCTTCAGCAATCTCCTGTCGTTCGGGTCGTCGTAGGCCGGTGACGGGTACGTCGCCGCGCTCCGCATCGTCTTCCAGCCGACGTGGAGTCGAGTTAAACATATGTCGAGAATATTAGGCCGATGAAACGGGGGGTGCCTTCATCGGAATGGCAGTCCTCCTTGACGGACGGTCTCTTTCACTCGGTTCCGCTGTCAGCGTCGCCGAGGGCGGCTCGAAGGTCAGCATCAGTCCCTCGGCAGCGAAGAGGATGTCGCGCTTACGTTCTACCCTTGAAGGGAAGGTGGGAAGGGGCGAGGTCGTGTACGGGATTGGGACAGGGGTGGGCTCGCTGGCGGGGACCCGAATCCCCGCCGGTTCGATGGAAGAGCTCCAAGTGAACCTGATCAGGAGCCACTCAGCAGGAGTGGGCGACCCCATGCCTGCCGAAGTCGTCAGGGCCGCGATGCTGATCAGGATAAACAGCCTCCTCAACGGCAATAGCGCAGCCCGACCCGTCGTCGCCGAGCGCCTCGCCGCGATGCTCAACAAGGGCGTGACGCCCTACATCCCCAGGTTCGGCTCGCTTGGCGCTTCAGGCGACCTGATCCCTTCGGCGCACATGGCGCTTACCTTAATCGGAGAAGGGCGGGCCTACTACGGCGGCCGCCTGCTCGACTCCTCAAAGGCTCTCTCGTCCTCTTCCATCGAGCCCCTCTCTCTGAAGGCCAAAGAGGGGCTTTCGCTAATCAACGGGACGTGCTTCACAACCGCGTTCGCGGCAGTCGCGGTGAGCCGGGGGAAGACGCTCCTGGACGCCGGCAACTCTGCCGTGGCGATGAGCGCCGAAGCTCTCCACGCGTGCCCCCAGTCCTTCGACGCGAGGCTCGTGGGCCTGAAGAGGAACTCAGGACAGCAGCACGCGGCGAAACGCATCCGCCAGCTTCTCCGCGGGAGCTCCCGCCTGAGGCAAGAGCCGCTCCCGCAGGACCCGTATTCTCTCAGGTGCGTCCCGCAGGTCCACGGCGCGGTGAAGGAGGCGCTCGACTTCGCAGAGGGCATCGCCGTCGGAGAGATGAACTCCGTGTCGGACAACCCGGTGATCTTCGAGGACGGGAGCGTACTGCACGGCGGCAACTTCCACGCACAGCCCGTGGCGATGGCCCTCGACCTTCTGGCGCTCGCACTGTCCTACCTGGGGGTGATCTCCCTCGCGCGAATCAACATCCTCCTTGCGAGGACTCCGGAGAACAGGAAGTTCATGGCGCGGAGACCCGGGCTCGACTCCGGACTAATGATCCTGCAGTACACCGCGACCGCGCTCGCGGCCGAGAACTCGACGCTCATCTACCCCCAGTCAGCATACCCGGCGAACGTGTCCGACGGCGTCGAGGACCACGCGAGCCATGGGGTGAACGCTGGCATCAAGGCTCTGTCCACCGCAGACAACGTGTCGCGGATACTTGCGATTGAGCTAATCTGCGCATCGAACAGGCTCGGGGGAGATCTGAGCGGACTCTCGCCGCACTCCCGCCGCATCTGCGAGGGAGTCCGCAGAGTCTCGCCTCTCCTGGAGGAAGACAGGCCGATGGCGGAAGACATCGCTCGAGAAGCCGAGGCGGTCGTCTCCGGCCGGACCGTCTAAGCTCCGCTTACGCGCGTGCCGTCCTTGTACACAGTCCGCACATACCTCCCGCCGATGCGGTAAGGCAGGAACTCGTGCGAGGGGAGCGCGTGCACGACGAAATCCGCGCGGCGCCCGACTCGCAGTGCACCGATGTCGCTTCTTTGGATGGCCGAGGCCGCACCCCTTGTAAAGGCGAGGAGCGCCTGAGCGGGCGTCATCTTTGCCCCAGTGCAAGCCAACGCCATTACCAGCTGGGGCGACTCCACCCAGGAGTTCGGACTAAGGTCTGTGCCGAGCGCGACTTCGCACCCCGAGGCGTAGAGCCTCCGCGCGTCCGGGAATGGGATCCCAGAGTAGAGGGCGGTGCCTGGGAGCAGCACAGCAGCGACCCCACTCTTTGCGAGTAGATCGGGGGCGTCCCTACCCGCTGCCCCCAGATGGTCGGCTGAGACGCACCCGCGCTCCGCCGCGACCGCCGCCCCGCCCGAGTCGGAGAACTCGTCGGCATGAATCTTGGTCAGGAACCCAAGCTCGGCAGACGCCTTGAGAAACCTCCGACACTCCTCGGCGGAGAAGAACCCGTCTTCGCAGAAGCAGTCAGCGAACGTGGGCCTCGCAGCCACCCGAGAAATGGCAGGCAGGACCTCAGCTATCACGTAGTCAACGTAGTCCTTCGACCGCTTGAACTCGGGAGGGGTTGCGTGGAGGCCGAGAAAAGTCGATACGATTTCAGCCCTGCTCCTGGCCTTGAGCAGCGCTATGGCTGTGGCGAGCCTGACCTCGTCTCGCAGGCTCTGGCCGTACCCCGTCTTGACCTCCACCGTTGTGACGCCGTTGCGCAAGAGCGCCTCCGCCCTCCCGGCGGACTCGGCGACAAGCCTCTGCACTCCGGCGGCGCGCGTCTCCCTCATCGTCTTCGCAATCCCTCCGCCCTTCTCCAGGATGACCGAGTAGCTCTCTCCGCGTGCTTTCATCTCCATCTCGTGCTCCCTGCTCCCTGCGAACATGAGGTGCGTGTGAGGGTCTACGAACCCGGGCGTGACCAGCCCACCCCTAGCGTCGATGGTCGTTCTGGGCTTGACTGCCTTCGTCCGCAGCTCCTTCGTCGTGCCGAGCCAGGCAACCCTTCCGCCCTTCACCAAGAACGCGCCGTCCTGGATGATCCCGAGCGCGCCGGTGCCGTCTCCCTCCCCGGCGCAGGTCACGAGCTCCCCGGCGTTTACTAGGGCGAGGTCGAGCAGTGTGGTTCCACCAGTCGCCTTCGGGGGGGGGCACTCGCAATAAGGGTTGCCGGGTGATGGTATGAATTCTTAAATCGAGTGGCGGAGCCGAATCTCCGTGCAGCGGCACAGCATCAGGGCGCCGAGGGGGAGCGAGCTGTCGTGCAGGGGCTGGCACCAGGAGGCGGCGCTCAGGATGCTCATGAACAACCTCGACCCCGAAGTGGGCAAGGACCCTGAGAACCTGATAGTCTACGGTGGCACGGGCAAGGCGGCGCGCAGTTGGCCCGCATATGATGCGATAGTGAAGTCGCTCAAAGCCCTCGCCAACGACGAGACGCTCATGGTGCAGTCAGGCAAGCCCGTCGGCGTCTTCAGGACGTCAGAGCGTGCGCCCAGGGTGTTGATATCGAACGCGATGCTGGTCCCGAAGTGGGCTGACTGGACCTACTTCCGGGAGCTGGAAGCGAAGGGGCTCACGATGTTCGGACAGATGACGGCCGGGAGCTGGATGTACATCGGGACGCAGGGCGTGCTCCAAGGGACGTACGAGACCCTAGCCGCGGTCGCGTCGAAGCACTTCGGCGGGTCCCTGCGGGGGAGGATTGTCCTCACTTCGGGACTGGGGGAGATGGGGGGCGCGCAGCCGCTCGCCGTGACGATGAACGAGGGAGTGGCGGTCGTGATCGAAGTGGACAAGCGAGCCATCCAGAGGAGGCTCGACAAGAAGTACTGCGACATGGTGGTGGACGACCCCCGCGAGGCGGTCAGGGTCGCGCGCGGAGCAGCGAAGAAGGGGGACGCTGTCTCCATCGCCCTGCTCGGCAACTCGGCGGAGGTCCTTCCACAGCTGGCGAAGTCGGGGTTCAAGCCCGACGTGATCACCGATCAGACGGCGGCGCACGACCCGCTGGCAGGGTACATCCCGGCCGGCCTGGGCGTCGAAGAGGCCGCCGAACTCCGGAACTCGGACCCGAAGGAGTACCTCAAACGTTCGACCTCGTCGATCATCACGCACGTCACGGCGATACTCCGCTTCCAAGCGGGGGGCGCAGTCGCCTTCGAGTACGGGAACAACATTCGCAAGGTGGCGAAGGACGCGGGCGTGGCGCGGGCCTTCGACATCCCAGGCTTCGTTCCTGAATACATCAGGCCGCTCTTCTGCGAGGGGAGGGGACCGTTCAGGTGGATCGCGCTCTCCGGGAAGCCGGAGGACATCTACGCGACGGACGACGCGGTGCTCAAGATGTTCGCTGACAACAAGTCCCTCGTGAGATGGATCACGAAGGCCCACGAGCGCGTGCAGTTCCAGGGCCTCCCGGCGAGAGTGTGCTGGCTCGGGTACGGCGAGAGAGCTAGGTTCGGCAGAGCGATCAACGCGATGGTCAGGGATGGGACGATTTCGGCCCCGGTAGTGATGGGGCGCGACCACCTTGACTCGGGGTCCGTCGCGTCGCCGTACAGGGAGACGGAAGGGATGAAGGACGGGTCAGACGCGATCGCCGACTGGCCCATCCTCAACGGGCTCCTGAGCGCCGTGTCGGGTGCCTCCTGGGTGTCGGTGCACCACGGCGGCGGGGTCGGGATAGGGTACTCGATTCATGCGGGGCTCGCTGTTCTCGCGGACGGAACCAAGGAGGCCGACGAGCGGATACAGACCGCGCTTACGAATGACCCTGGCCTTGGAGTGGCACGCCATGCGGATGCGGGCTACGACGAAGCAATCCGCACCGCCAAGACCAAAGGAGTACGGATTCCCATGATGGACGCTTGACCTGAGAGCTTCCGAGCCGTCATCGGGCCTCAGTCGAACGCTTCGAGTGGCTCTCCACCAGCTCCTTCGCGCGGTCGAACCTTATCTTTCTCTCGGCTATCATCTCCTTGGCGACGATGTCCACCAACTCCCCAGTGGCTCCGGCCGCGACGGCGACGTTTCGAGAGTGGAGCTTCATGTGCCCGCTCTGAATCCCCTCCATCGCCAGCGCCCTCAGAGCCGCGAAGTTCTGGGCTAGGCCGACCGCGGCCATCACTTCCGCCAACTCGGTGGCCGTCTTAACGCCAAGGACCTTGATTGCCGCACGGGCAGCGGGGTGAGTCTTGGCCGCGCCCCCGACGAGGCCCACGGCCATCGGCATCTCGAGCCTCCCGACCAGGTCGCCGTCCGAGTTCCTCTCCCACGCGGTCAGCGGCTTGTACTTGCCTGAGCGGGACGCGTAGCTGTGCGCTCCGGCTTCGAGCGCTCGGATGTCCTGCCCGCAGGCGATGGCCACCGCGTCGACCCCATTCATTATCCCCTTGTTGTGCGTGGCGCACCGGTACGGGTCGGCGTCGGCGAACGCGTACGCGCTGACGATCCCGTCGACCGCGTCCTTGCCGCCGATGGCCTCCTTCGCGAAGACCGCCGAAGCCCTCACTAGGCGTCTGTCCGCCAGGTTGGAGATGATGCGCAGGAGGACTCGCCCGCCCGTCAGTTCCTCCACCATCGGGGCGACAGCCTCGGCCATGGTGTTCACCGCGTTCGCGCCCATCGCGTCCCCCGTGTTCACTATCAGTTCAGGGATCACCATCTCCCCTTCGATCGACGCAATCACCTTGACGTTCAGCTCCTTCGCACCTCCCCCAAGCGAAACGAGCATCGGGTCCTGCTCGTTCGCCTTCTTCAGTATCTCCGCCTTCTTCTCAAGGAGCCTGGACTTCGCCCTCTGTGGGTCCTTCGCTCCGACTACCTGTATCTGTCCGATCATGACCGGCCCCGTGTTCGTCACCGTGAACCCTCCCCCTACCCTAGCCATCTTCGCCGCGTTACTGGCCGCCGCTACGACCGACGGCTCTTCGAGAGCCATGGGGATGAGGTAGTCTTTCCCGTTTATCCTGAAGTTCACGGCTATGCCGAGAGGGATGGTGATTCCCCCCACCACGTTCTCGATCATCCTGTCGGCCACGTCTGCAGGGAGACCGCCCGTGTCAGACAGGGCTTTCGCCTCGTCGTCCGTCAGCTCCGTGAGCTTCTTGACGACCTCTATCCTCTCGGCCATCGAAAGCTTGTAGAATCCCTGCACCTCGGAGGTTCCTCTCATGCGCTCGGTCTTCCACTGAGAGCTGGTTATTTAATCAACGCGAACGAGTCGCCACGCCTCCGGCTGACGTCGAATCGCGCCGCGTAGACATAAAAAGCGGGTTTAGCGGCGCTCCCAACGGCGGGCCGGTCGTCTAGCTTGGTTAGGACATCGCTCTGACACGGCGAAGTTGACGGGATGCAATTCTCGAACGCCAAGGTCCCCGGTTCAATTCCGGGCCGGCCCACCACAGCCAACCCTTAATACGACGGGCCTCTCGCGAACCGTGAGCTCTCTTGAATCGCGGGCTCCTGCTCTTCGCTATCCTCCTGATATTCTTGGGCGTAGGGACCGGCTTCTACTACCTGTACTTCATAGGCTTCATACTGCTCTTCCCAGCCCTACTGATCCCCTCCAAGCCTCCTACGGGGAGCGCTCCGCCGCCGGCGACCGCCCCCCCTCCCCGGAGAGTGATACCATCGACTGCGCGCACGGCCGAACCCGCACAACAGGTCGCCGTACATCAAGGGCCTGCGCAGGTCATGTACCAGAACGCCGGACCGCCCATGCCGGGTACGGGCGCGACCGGGGGAATGCAGATGGCGCAGCCACCGCAGTCGTTCGCGCCGCCGCTCTTCGCGACCAGCATGTTTCCAAGCTTCTCGGCCTACCCCGCGCCTTCGGCGCAGCCCAGGGAGTCGGGACGCGAATCGAAGGAGCGGACGGACGAACTGCTCGAGCTCGGGGTACTGGCACTGATCCTCAGGCTCGCCGCCGGCTAAGGGACGTACAGATTCATTTCCCTCGCGACCTTCTTCAGCCTCTCGACCCTATGCGGCGTGGAAGGGTGAGTCGAGAACAACTCGAGCATTGAACTCCCCTTGAACGGGTTAACTATCCAGAGTGAGGACGTGGCGGGCGAAGGCCCGCTGTTCCGCCTGTTGGAACCGGGCTTCGACTGAGCCTTACTGGAGATCTTCCCAAGGGCGCTTATCAACCCGCCTGGGTTCCGCGTCAGCTTCGCTCCGTACTCATCCGCGCTATATTCATCGTTCCGGCTTATCCCGAGCCTGACGAAGGTCGCCCCGAGCGGCACCAGTATCGCGGCGACCAGGAGGACGATGGGCGAGTTCCTGTTCTTGCCCCCTCCCCCTCCGCCGAGCATGACGGACCACAAGGCAATCGTGCCGATGTAGGAGATCGCGCCGGCCATCGTGGCCGCGACGCTCGACATAAGCACGTCGCGATGGACCACATGCCCGATCTCGTGGCCGATCACGGCCTCCAACTCAGCTGGCGTGAGCGTCTGCAGTATCGACGAGGTGGCGCAAACGACCGCCTTCGTCGGGCCCCTTCCGGTCGCGAAGGCGTTGGGCTGGGGCGAGTCCACGACCCCCACCTTGGGCATCGGTATACCTGCCTTCTGCGCGACGTTCCTGACGGCTCCGAAGAGCGTGGGGTTGTCGCTCTCCTGTATTATCTTGGCCTTGCTCATCCTGATCACGAGCGAGTCGCTGAAGAAGTACGACGCGAAGTTGAAGACCGCTGCAAGTCCCAGTCCGAGCAGCATGAACAGCAGCGGGTCGCCGAAGTAATAGCCGACCGCGAAGCCGATTGCCATCAGCAGGCCCGTGAGCACCGCGAAAAGCATCGTAATCTTCAGATAGATTGAAGCGGACATACGGGGTCGGTAAAATTCGCGCGCCGCGTCATTCGTATATAGTTTTCCCTGGTCAACCCGTTACTCGGGACGCATGGGACTCACTCGGGTGCGACTCACCGAAAGAATAAAATCCTCCCGAGGGCCGAAGACCACGACTCGGATTGGAAAGAGACGACGATGACGACGAGGACTGGCCGGCGAGGAGACGCAAAGGGTACCCGTTCGGACCCTGGGCGTTCCCCGACATAGACGACATGATGCGGGAGATGGAGAAGGCGTTCTCCGAGCAGTTCAAGGAGATGGAGAGGGACCTCCCGAAGAACCTCGTCAGGGAGACGAAGTCGCCGGACGGAACAACGAAGAAGGAGATCGGACCCATTGTGTACGGTTACTCGGTGACAATCGGGCCAGACGGGAAGCCGGTGGTGCGGGAGTTCGGCAACGTGAGGCGAGGCGAGGGGACCCCGTGGAAGGAGATTCAGGACAAGCGCGAGCCTCTCGTCGACGTGGTAAGCTCGGACAAGGAGGTCCGGGTCATCGCCGAGATGCCCGGGGTGGAGAAAGGTGACATCAACGTGACAGTCACGGAGAGATCGCTGACGATCTCCGTCGACAGGGAAGACAGGAAATACTACAAGGAACTCGAACTCCCAGGCGTGGTCGAACCTAAAGGCGCAAAGTCGGCCTACAACAACGGCATACTCGAGGTAACCGTGCCTCTGAAGACGCCGGGGGGCGCCGGTGTCAAGCTAAGGGTCGACTAGACTATTGGTACGGTCCGCCTTCGACCCCTTCCTTGTATCTTGCGAGCGCGTTGAACGTCGCGTCTTTGTAGCCATGCTTCTCGGCTAGGGATCTCGCTATGTCTCCAGCCGTGATGATCCCGACCATCGCCCCCGACTGATCGATGACCACGAGGCGCCTCACCCTGTACTCGGCCATCTCCGCCGCGGCCTCGGTCAGCGGCGACTCGACGGGTACTGTGATGAGCGGCGTAGACATTATGTCTCTGACGAGGACCTTAGTTGGGTCGACGGCGTCTGCAAGCACCTTCGACACGAAGTCGCGCTCCGTGACCATCCCAATGGCTCTGTCGGCCTGAGTGACGACCGCGCAGCTCACGCCTCTGTTGGTCATCGTCTTCGCGCAGTCCCTCACTCTCGTGTTGAGGTCGACCGACAGCACGGAATTCTCCATTATGTCTGCGACCTTCGTGTCCTCTTGGCTCATTGGCCTCGCGGAGGCCCACGCTAATATATCAATTGACCTAAGCTCGGAACTCAAGTGGCGGCCCCAGTCATCTCCGTGCAGGGTCTCGTGAAGCGATACGGCGATGTTACGGCAATCGACGGCGTCTCCTTCGAGGTCCAGAGGGGAGAGGTCTTTGTTGTCTACGGGGCACGAGGCTCCGGAAAGACCAGCGTGATTGAAATTCTCGGGTGCGTCGTCCCTCCCACGGCAGGCTCCGCAACGGTACTCGGCTTCTCTGTCTCGGACTCCTCAGTTTCCGAGCAAGTACGGCGTAGAGTGAGCATGCCGGCGCGCGTCTTGGGGAGCGTCGAAAGGACCTCCGTCGTCGAGACTTTGCGGTCCTTCGGGGGCGTCGATGTCTCCGAAGCCGCATCCAACCTGCTCGACCGCTCCAGCAAGGTCGAGAAGCCGAGAGCTCGATTGGGAAACCCACTCCGGCTCCTCAGGCATGCGGGCAGCGCCCGAGGCACTGCCGTCGAGGACTCGGAACTGATTCTTCTGGACGATCCGGCGTTAGGGCTCGACGTCGAGGTCAGGACGGTTGTGTGGAAGGCCGTCGAGGGACTGCGCGCACGGGGGAAGACCGTCGTCTTGGCCACATCCTCTGCCTCCGAGGCAGAGCACCTTGCCGACAGAGTCGCGGTGCTCTCAGGAGGGAGGCTGCAAGCGCTCGACACCCCGGGGGGGCTCTTAGCAAAGTATGGCGGCGCCAAGGCCGTCGTGTTCAAAGAGGGAGGGGACAGCGCCTTCGGAACCCTCAGGCGGTTCTTCGACGCCGTTTCGATGGAGGGCCAGGACGTGGTCCTGCCATTCGAAAGATTCAGGGACTTGCAGGTCGCCTTCACGGCCCTGGTCGAAAGGGGATTGGAGTCCGAGGTCTCATTCCGCGTCCCGTCGGTGCAGGGAGTCCTCCAGAGACTCACCACGGGGGAGGGCACCCTCCCTGGCAGGCCACCATGAAAGTGGACCGGGGGGGAATTGGACCCCCGACCTTGGGACCATGGGTTCTCCCGCGTGCAAGGCGGGCGTTCGTACCGCTGAACTACCGGCCCACTATCGAGGCCAGCCACTAGTTCATTCTTATCCTCTTCCAGAAGTCCGCCGGGCGGGGCGAAGCTGAGACACGTCTGGCTCCTTCTCGGCTCCTTGCTTGCCTTCGAGGACCAGGCTCGCCTTCTGCACTTATAGGCCCGGTTCCGTTGCCAGGCCCGTGGGCTGGTAGCTCAGACTCCGAAGTCTGGAGGAGATGCTTGGCTAGAGCACCCGACTGATAATCGGGAGGCCAAGGGTTCGAATCCCTTCCGGCCCATCACTCAAGATAGCTCAGAATGAGCTGCGTTTGGCTGAAATGAACCATCTTCGAAGTATTTTCTGCTCGACAGAGAATTTGATGGATTTGAGCCCTTGTCCCGTGAAATTCTATCAGTGAGTCACCGTTCCGGTGGGATTCAGTGAGGTGGGGCCGGTGAGCTTCGACTAGTATTCTTTCGTTCGATGGATTCGAATAAATCCTCGGCGATGGTTCTAGCTCTCGCCGACCGATTGGGACATCTCTCTTTGGAATTTCTCGAGTAGGCCATGCAAAGTCGCCAACTCGTCTCTAGTGAAACCCCTAAGGGCTTCTCGAAGCATGTTTGCCTTTTTGACTGCGACCCTATCAAACATGGCCTTGCCCTCTTCGGTGATCAGGATGATGCTGGCTCTCCTATCTCCTTTTCCGGACGTTCTCCTGACGAGTCCCTTCTCCTCCAGGCGGTCCACAATCCCAGTGACGTTGGCGGGAGTGACCAGCAATTCATCGCTCAACTTCCTCATTAGCATCGGTCCTTTGTCAACCAGTGACATGAGCACTTGGAATTGCGGGTCGGTTATGCCTTCGTCGGCGAAGACTCTCAGGCTGACCCTCCTGATGACCTTGGCCGTCGCTAGTATAGCGCCGTAAGCTTCCTGGTCCGCATCCGTTGTTCGCGCTCGCACGCGCGCAACGGATGCCGCGTCCTTGATTAAGCTATTGAATAGTTAAACTTGGACAGTTATGCTATTAGTCATAAAGACGTAAATAGTTAATGTATTAAGGGATTGCGAAGGTGGACCGATGAACGCAATCAAAGAGCGGATGAGAGCCATAGTAATAGACCGCTTTGGCGGTCCCGAAGTCCTTTCGGTCAGAGAAGTTCCCCTCCCGCGGCCCGCGCCGGACGAGGTACTGGTCAAGGTCGAGTCCG
>JASHOZ010000068.1 GCA_030038395.1 Nitrososphaerales archaeon | reverse complement strand
ATGCCTCGTCGGGAAGGTCGTATTCATAATCCCCTACATCGAGCGCTTGGCCTCCCTCCCCTACGGGCTGAACTACATCATCGCCGCGGCGATCTTCGTCGTCATAATCGTCTCGGAGGTCTTCCCGGGCCCGCCCGCCGAGGAACGAAGCGGTGCCGAGGACGGCGTTCCCCGCGAACTGACACCGAGCACGGACGGAGCTTCTCAAGGCTTCTCGTCGCGCGAAGCTTGAATGCGCGATGGTTAGCTACCCCATCACCCGTCAAGTTACAAGAACTGCACTGCAGTCAGTGCGTTGGTGGACCATACTACGACTAAGATCCTGAAAGTCGGTTCGCGGCACACCATGTACTTGGAAAAGTCGTTTGTCGAGGACAGCGCTTTTCCGTTCAAACCAGGGCAGCAGCTCACTGTCCGTATCGAGGCGCAGCATCTCATCGTCGAACAATATACCTGTTAGCCCCGAATACGGTAATAATGATTGGTCGACTTTGGAGATGCCGAGTGGAAGGCTGGGCTGCAATTTGGCGTGCAAATTGCAGAACACTGCTAAGACCTGAAAGAGGTTAAGAAACCGCGGATGTCTACCCCTTGTCGGGTACTTGGCAAACCCACGAGAAGGCTTTGATTGGGCTCTGAAGAGTGCCCGTTGTCCCAAAGATGGCGCGAGAGTTCTGGAGACTTCGATGCCTGATGTCATTTGCGAGAGATGCTCCACGCTATATGTTATGGCGGTTCGTCGCTCAGGCTTTCTGGGAATGATTATTGAAGGGAAGCTCATAGAGAAGCAGTCAGCTTCTCCCACTCTCGTGAGAGAACGCGAGGTGACTCGGGAGATAGTCAAGGTGCCATGCCGCTATTGTGGTAATCTGAATGAGCTCGCCACGGCACGCTACTGTAATGGATGCGGTGCACCGGTCAAATGATGCACCTTTCACTGCCGAATGATCGCGCTCAAGGAGAAGCTGCCGAAGCGGAAATGACCCTGCAGATTGGGAGTATTCCGCTCGGCTCAGGACTCCAGCATGGCCAAACTGGGGCAGACAGATTCGGCGTAGTCTCTCTCCGCTCTTACAGCTTAGAAGCCCTTTCCCGTCAAATCGTTAGGCCTTATCCTCTCCAATTATGCTTGACTTCTTCGACGAGAGGCACTTCTGGAATCAGAAGGCCGTGAACGACGCCAAACGGCTTGAATGGTGTCCCGTTCACAACTACTACTATGCGTCCCAGGAAGGGCAGAAATGTCTAAGATGTGAAACGGAGCGCATTAAGCATCGGTAGTGCTCCTGAACGGAGGGATGAGTGAGGGTGAGGGTAGATCTCCCTTTCTGACAATCCTAAAGCCGCCTCCGGACCCTGACGCCCCGCTATCACCCGACAGTTACAAGCGGGGGTTGTCATTGTCTGGAAAATCTCAGAGATTTCGCATCTCCCGAAGAGTTACAAGAACCTATCGCGCCTCTGCTTTTATACTCCTTAAATACGGACGCCTGAGCGTCCAGGCGAATGCCTCAGACAAAAGCCATCGTAAGCATCGAGAACGTTGTCGCTTCCGCATCGATAAGCCAGACGGTCGACCTCAACCTAATCACGAAGAACTTCGTCACCGTAGAGTACCATCCTGACCAGTTCCCGGGGCTTGTCTTCAGGCTAAGGAACCCCAAGACCGCGACCCTGATCTTCAGCTCAGGAAAGATGGTATGCACCGGCGCGAAGTCTGAGGAACAGGCTCGGAAGGCGGTCGAAGAGGTGGTCAGACAGCTCAAGAAGGGGAAGATTCCGATCAAGAACGAGGCGGTGGTGGAGATCCAGAACATCGTCGCCTCGGCGAGCCTCGGTGGGAAGGTCCACCTAGAGGAGGCTGCGCGCGTCCTTCCAAAGTCCATGTACGAGCCGGAGCAGTTTCCCGGCCTGATCCACAGGATGGCCGACCCGAAGACAGTCATCCTGCTCTTCGCATCAGGGAAGCTCGTGTGCACGGGCGCCAAGAAGGAGAGCGAAGTGTACCGGGCCGTCAACAACCTACACGTCACGCTGGAAGAAAAGAACCTGATGGTCTACTGACGGCGTCCTACCGATTTCGTGATCGCCTTCAGCTCCTTCTCGCCGATGAGCTCCATCGAGAAGAGCGTGTCGGCGAGCTCGACGACGTCTGTCAGGCAGTGGAGAGCTATCCCCTCTTTGCTCAGGCGCTCCCGCGCGCCCTCAAGCCTGTCGATGAGGACGAGCGCGTCGGTGACCTCCCCCCCCTCCTCCTCGACCGCCTTCGCTGCCTCCAGGATGGTCCGCCCCGAGGTGGAGACGTCGTCGACGACGAGCACCTTCCAGTCAGGGCGTATCTCCCCTTCCACATGCTTCGCCCCGGCGCCCTCACCGGACTTCGCATAGGCGAGCGGCTTCTTCAATGACAGCGCCAACGGTGCTGCGAGGACAAGCCCGTTGATCGGCACACCGCAGACTGCATCAGCCTTCGGCGCCTTCGCGGAGGCCATGCGGCCTAGCGACTCGACCGCGAGGGAATACAGCCCCGGGTAGCTAAGGATGCCCTTCAGGTCGATGTAGTAAGCGCTCTCCTTGCCGTCGCCCAACGTGAACGTCCCGAACTGCATGGCGCCCGCCTTGACCATTCCTTCGGCCAGCTCGTTTATCTGCGAGCGGCGCGTCTTCCACGCCATCTCTCTTCCTCCCGCGTTCGAGCTTAAAAACCAACGCCGAAAGTGACCTGACGTTGCCTGAGCTCTGGATTCCTTACGGGTCGGTTGAGACGCTCGTCACGATCCAAGCCGAGAACCTCGGGGCTCTCGTGGACCCACAGCCGGAGAGGCCGACGATCGAGACTGAGAGGCTCCTCGCCGCGCTCGGGGGGAAAGCGTCTCTCTTCGTCTGCGACTCCTCGCCCCCCACTGTCGAATTCCTGCGGGAGCTGTCCCAGGGCCTCCCGGCGGCATCGGAAGCCCGAATATTCTCGGCGGCGCCCAGGCGGATCGAAACGGCGATTCCAGGCCTAAAGGGTCGCCTGACCACGCTCCCTCCTCCTGTCTCGCCCGGCGACGAGCTGACGGCGGCCGAGCCCCTCCAGGAAGAAGGCTCAAAGGTCTTCCTTGCCACCCCGCGCCCCGACCCGCTGTTCGGCATCGTGGATGCCAGGGTCCAAGCCTGCCTGAACTGGGTGACCCACGCGCGACGGGAGGCGGCCAAGGCGAGGAGGGAGATGGAACCGACGCCATTCGAGAAGACGAGCTCGAAAGACGCGATGGACAGAGTCGCATCTGGCATCGGTGGGTCGAAGTTCGTCGACGTCATGTCGAGAGGAGGACGCGTGCACCACGTCCTCGAGGACGCGCCCTTCGACGCGATAAGGGGCGGGTTCTTGAGCGTCGAGGTCCCGCCCGCGAAGGCGATCGTGGTTGGGTCTGGGGGGACCGGCTTCGACGACACGCTCTCGTCCGCCGTCAGGGCCGCCTGGAGCGCGCTCTCGGGAGTGAGGAGGTCTGGGTACGTCCTCCTCATGGCGGAGTGCTCCGAAGGGCTGGGCTCCACGGCGCTGGAGATGGCGGCCACAGGGAGGATCACCGGAGACGGCGTAAGGAGGAAGGACATGTACGTGGATGGGATCGAGGACATCCTGTACCTGAGCAAGCTCAGGGAGGAATACGACGTCCTGCTTCTTTCTGGGCTCCCGGAGGTCTACGCCAAGTCCAAGCTCGGACTGACGACAGCGAGGGGGGCAGGCGAGGCGGTCGGAAGGCTGCTGAACAAGCTCGGGAGGACGGGCAAGGCGAATGTGATCACGCGCGCCGGCGAGTGCAGGCTGGAGTCACCCTAGCGTGAACCCCGCGATTGTCTGAGGGAGCGGAAGGCATAGGAGGGCGAGGATCACCGCTCCGAGGAAGATCCAGCGCCTCCTTGAAGAGAGCGGAGAGACCTCGTCCAATAGCGAGGCATCGGACGAGCGGTTCAGGCTCATGAGTAGGAGCGCGACAAGCGCCAACGCCCAGTATGTGGGAATGTCGACCAGTATCAGGAAGAAGACGCTCGCGTAGGACGCCGCCCTCGAGAGTCCGGGGCCGAGGACGAGGCCGGCAAGGTTACCGCCGTCGAGCCCCACAATCGGGAGGAGCGCCACAAAGGTGAGGATCAGGCCAACCGTCCCTCCGTCCGCGAGTGGGGACAGAGCAGAATACCCGGCCGCGACCGGCGGAACCAGCGGCCCTATCAGCGAGTTTAGCCCCAGCTGGATCACGCTCGGACAGAGCGTCTCGGTCCCGTTCACCTGCTGGCAGCTCTGGAGGGGGACCGCGGACTGCACGCTGAAGGCCGCGCCCAGGATATAGAGTAGGAGGGCTACACCCAGCGCGACGAGCGGACCGGCAAGGACTACGTCGAACAGCCTGTCCCTGTTAACCGCGGGCCCCTTTTGCCGGGAGACAATGCCAAGGGCTGGGAGGGCGCCAGTCACCCCTGGTATCCCGGGGACGAGCGATGGGGCGAGAGGCGTCTCCCCGCTCCTCTTGGACGCGAAGCGGTGTCCGAGCTCGTGCGCGGCGAGGATGGCTGTGACCCCGAGCGCGTAGGATGCGACGACCGAGACCTCCGGGATCGAGGGACCGTACTGGTGATAGATGCCCGCGAGCAGGAGGCTGAAGACCACTATCGAACCCCCCGTCAGGAGGAAGAGCACCACTGGAGCGAGCGAAGCGTGGCGCTCGGCAGGGCGCGTCCTCCTGACGAACAGGAGTGTCTCCTCGCGGCTCCCCACGAGCCTGGGGGTGAAGCCGTTAGCGATGAGCTCCCGGCTGAGCTCGACGAACCGCGCCCTCGACTCCGGGCCGTACTCGACACTGAACTCGAGCTCGTCGTCGGGCAAGCGGAAGGAGTCCTTGACCGCGAACTTCGACCTGACCAGGGGCTCGGGGTCGAAGGGCTGCGCAGACAAGCGAGGGGGACGCGCCCGCGCCGTACTAAAGGAGTTTCAGTTCACCAGCAAGACTTAATCGCACGCCGGTGGGCGGAACGGTCGGCTTGCAGAACGTCGTCGTGTCGCACCTGGGCGACTACAGCATAAGGAGGTGCGAGAGAGAAGACATTCCGTCAGTGATCCAGATCAACATGGACACCCTCCCGGAGCACTACTCTGACTACTTCTACTACGACATACTCTCCGAGTTTCCGGAGACCTTCTTGGTCACCGAGCTCAACGGCGCCCTTGTCGGCTACATCATGTGCAGGATTGAGTACGGCTTCTCGCAGCTGAAGAGGCTTTCGCTCGCGAGGAAGGGGCACATCGTGTCGGTGGCGGTGGAGCAGGCGCACAGGAGGAAGGGGATAGGGACAAACCTCATACTGATCTCGCACTCCGAGATGGCGAAGAAGTCGGCGGCGGAGTGCTATCTCGAGGTCAGGGTCTCGAACCACGAGGCAATCGCCCTCTACGAGAGGGCGGGGTACAGGGTCACGGGGCAGGTCGATGCCTACTACAGGGACGGGGAGGGCGCCCTCGTGATGGCCGTGAAGCTCGAGAAATGACAGGCTCCGCGCCCCTCGGTGGGTTCGCGGCCGTCCTTGAGGACGTGAAGAGGACACGGAGCAAGAAGGAGAAGGTCAGGATCTTCTCGGACTACCTTTCAGGGATAGGCGCCGGGGACGCCGAGACCGCCGCGAGGCTGGCGACAGGAAGGTCATCCCAGAGAGGGAGCCGGGACGAGGCCCAGGTGGGGTATTCGACCCTACTCGAGGTCCTGCGGGAGGTCACGGGAGCGGGTCGAGAGAAGGTCTCGGGGGCATACCTGAAGCACGGCGACCTGGGGGAGGTCGCCGAGGAGCTCTTGGGCGAGAGGCGAGAGCAGCCGCTGTTCTCGGAGCCGCTCACCCTAGACGACCTCGAGTCCACCTTCCTTCGGCTCAGGTCCGCCAAAGGGAAGGGCTCGGGTGCGACGCGGAAGGGCCTCGTGAAGTCCCTCTTTCTCAGGGCGAGCCCCCTCGAGGGGAAGTACGTGGTGAAGGTGCTGACGGGGGAGATGAGGACGGGGCTGGTCGCAGGACTCCTCGAGGAAGCCGTCGCCCGGGCGTACTCGGTCCCCAAGGAGGTCGTCGCGCGCGCCCACATGCTAGTCGGAGACCCCGGACTCCTTGCTGCGGCCGCGGCGAGGAAAGAGCTCGGCGCGCTGAAGATGACACCGTTCAGGCCTGTCAACTTCATGCTCGCCGAGCCCATGGCCACGCCTGATGAGATCGCGGCGCACTTTGAAAAGGAGGTGTACGCCGAGTACAAGTACGACGGAGTCCGGGCGCAGGCTCACAAGCTCGGGGGTGAGGTGAGAATCTACTCGCGCCGGCTCGAGGAGATCACATCGAGCTTCCCTGAAGTCG
Organism: Nitrososphaerales archaeon; assembly: GCA_030038395.1. Lineage (GTDB taxonomy): Archaea > Thermoproteota > Nitrososphaeria > Nitrososphaerales > Gagatemarchaeaceae > UBA183. The sequence goes on along the minus strand of JASHOZ010000068.1, from coordinate 41,842 downwards.
CGGCAACGCTGCGGCGGGTCGAAGGGAACGTCATCCTCGACGGCGAGATCGTCCCTTACTCTGACGGGCACCCGCTCCCGTTCCAGCTGCTTCAGCGCAGGCTGAGGAGGCTGGAGGACTTCGAGGAGGCGGCGAGGAAGGCACCCGTCACGTTCTTCGCTTTCGACCTCCTATACCACGGCGAGGCGCTGACCGACGCTCCCCTAAAGGAAAGGAAGCGCATCCTCGAGGGCGCGTTCCGCGGGGTCGGGACTCTCGCCCACTCAGAGCCCGTGAAGGAGGCATCGGAGATTCGGGCGGCGTTCAGAAGAAGCAGGGACCTTGGATACGAGGGGCTCGTCCTGAAGGACCCGGCGAGCCTCTACACCATGGGGAAGCGGGGGTCGGGGTGGGTGAAGCTCAAGGAGGAGCTCGACACCATCGACGCGGTCATCGTGGCCGCGGAATACGGCAACGGCAAGAGGGCCGGAGTCATCTCCGACTACACCTTCGCGGTGAGGGACGGGGACGCCCTGAAGACCATAGGGAAGGCGTACAGCGGGCTCTCGGACGCCGAGATAGCGGAGATGACGGCGAAGATGAAGGAACTGACGGTCGAGAGTCACGGCCACTGGATGCGCGTCTCACCCTCGGTAGTCGTCGAAGTCGCATTCGACAGCGTGCAGAGGAGCGAGAGGCACGACAGCGGCTACGCGCTCCGCTTTCCGAGGATAAAACGAGTCAGGGCGGACAAGTCCGCTTCGGAGATCGACACGCTCGAGAGGGTGTCGGCGATATTCTCGAAGCAGAGGCTGAAGCTCGAGGGCCCCCCGCGAGGGTCGCGCTGAGCGCGGCGTCTGGGCGCTTATATGGGCGTCTCGCGTTCGGCCGCGGGTTGCTCGCAGAGGCGCTTATCGGGGTGTCCTTCGCGGCGGCTGCCTACCAAGACGTCAGAGAGCGCGCGGTGAGCGACGTGGTCTGGATCCCTGCCCTTGCGGGGAGCGCGTACGCAGTCTACATGGTCTACCCGGCGGTCGAATTCGAGGCGCTCAAGCTCGGACTCATCGGCGGCGTGGCCCTCGCCTTCACACTCCTCGGCGTCATAGGCCAGGCCGACTCGATAGCTCTCGTCTTCGTGACCGCTGACCCGTTTCCGGTCCAGAAGCTCAGCCTCATCTTCCCTCTCGCGCTCGCCATGGTGGCGGCCGTCGGGCACATCTCGTACGTCTGGGCCAGGGGCGACGCGCGCGGGAAGAAGGTCATCCCCGTGGAGAGGTTCCTGCGAGAGCAGAAGTGGATACCGGTGGCCGTCGTCGTCGACGGGGTCAGGAAGGAGGTGGATGCCGACGTGAACGTCGCGAGAGACGAGGTCGAGAGGATGGAGTCTCCTGGCGCGATGGTCGAAGTGAAGTACGGCGTGCCGACGGTGGCGTACCTCGGGGTCGGGTACCTCGCGTACATCGTCTACCTTGCGGTGTTCAACCAGGCAGCGCTGCTCTCCCTCCCTTGAGCCCTTCGCGTCTCGCTAGGTTAAATTCGGAACGAGACCGGGCTGCCTCGCGATGACATTCGTCGTCCTCGAGGGGTTCTCAGGAGTCGGGAAGACGACGCTCGCGCGGCGCCTCGAGAAGCGGGGATGGCTGCGCCTCCAGGAGTCGGCCCATGCCCTCCCCCGGCACGTCCCCGTCGCCGAGCGCGGAGACACCCTTTCCGACTTCAGCCTACTCGGGGCAACTCTGGCCTACTCTTCTACGATCGCGCGCATGCGGAAGTCGCGCGCCGTGGTCTCCGAGGGCTACCTCCTCTCCGACCTGGCGTACTCCAAGATGCGGTTCGAGCTGAAGAGGAGCGCCGCCTACCCCGCCATGCTCGCCCTCTGCAAGGAGGCGCTCTCCTCTCCGGCACTGAGACCTGACCTCTACGTCCTGCTGGAGGCCGGGGAGAGGACGAGGCGCGCTGGTCCCCCAGGTGTGAAGGACGACTGCATCGGCCCGGTCGACTTCTTCAGGTCGAGGTACTACTCCGCCCTTGCCGAGATCCACGGCGAGCTAGGCGAAAGAAACGTGGAGAGTGTCAGGACAGGACCGACAGCCGGGAGCACGCTCAGCCGCGTGCTCGCGGCGATGAGTCGCAGAGGGGTCACTGAGAAATGAAGCGACAGGGAGGGGGGTGGCAGGAGCTCCTCGGCAGGGTGACTGGCGACGTCCAGAGGGCGGTAGCACGCGTCGCGACCGAGAGCGAGCGTTCGAAGACGATCGGGCGGGGCGCGGCGGGGGACCAGACGCTCGTCGCCGACAAGGTCGCAGAAGACGTGATCTCTACGGCGGTCCTCGGAGTGAAGGGGACGAGAGTGCTGAGCGAGGAGGGGGGCGAGATGGGAGACCGCTCCTGCCGCGTCGTCGCCGTCGTCGACCCCCTCGACGGGTCCTCCAACTTCTCAAGAGGGATACCGTTCTACTGCACCTCGGTCGCGATAGCCGACGGGGACCGCCTCCGGGACGTCCGCGTCGCGATGGTGAGGGACCTAGTCGGAGGCGACGTCTATTTCGCGGAGAGAGGGCACGGCGCGACGAAGAACGGAGAGCCCATCCGCACCTCGCGGTCGAGGAAGCTGCAGGACGCCGTGCTGGGCGCGGACGTGGGGAGCACCCCTCCGGCAGCCGCGCCCGCCATCGCCCGACTGACGGCGGGCTCGAAGCGCGTCGTGCACTTCGGCGCCAACGCTCTCGAGCTCTGCTTCCTGGCGGAAGGGCGGATCGACGCCTTCGTCGACGTCAGGGGGCGGATGCGGGTGACCGATCTGGCCGGGGCATGCCTGATCGCCGAGGAGGCGGGAGCGGAGGTGTATGTGGGCTCGTCGCCGAGCGGTGCCCCTGACTTCAGCCTGCACTCGAGATTCAACGTAGCCGCCGCCGCGAACCCGCGGCTCATGGCGGAAGTGGAGCGCACCCTGGGGCGATCGCGCGAGACGCTGGCGCGCCCCGGCGAGGCGACGCGCAACCGTCGCAAAGCCGCCAGCCGCGACTAGTCGGGCCCCCGCGGGAAGATGTGCAGGGGTCCGTCAGAAGGCCGGGCTCGGGACGGGGGGAGCCTGAGCTCCCTCCGGAGGAGCGTCTCGCCCCGCAATCAGCGCCCTTAGAGACCCGATCTCGGCCTCCCTCTCGCGTGTAAGGCGCTCGAACCTGTCTGAGATCCGTCCCCTGTACTCCGCCAGCCTAGAGGGGGTCTCGATGAGCCATGCGATGCGCTCCGCCACCGCCGACGGGTCGGACGAATCCACATAGACCAGGGAGTCGCCGAACACCGCCTCTATCTCGCGCCTTCTGGACGATATCGTAGGAAGGGAGGCCGCCGCGTACTCGAATAGGACATGGTTGACGGTGTTCGGCTCGTCGGAGACGCTTAGGCCGAAGTCGCACGAGGCCTTGAGCCTCTCATACCCGTCCTTGGGCAGGTATCCGAGGAACTTCACGTTGCGCAGCTGGCCGAGCGCCCTGACCCTCGGCCCCAGCCGCTCGGGGGGGCCGGTTATCGCCAGGGTCACGCCCGTGACCATCTCGGCGGCCCGAGCCTCCGACTCGACCCGCTCCTGCGGGACCCCCTGGTGTCCGGAGGCGATGCCGATCACCCCCCTCGAGGAGATGGGCCGCCTAACTTCCTCGCTCCTATCGTACGGGTTCCTCGGGACGTAGTCGTGCACCGTCACCACACGCCTCCCCCCCATCGAGGCGAGTGTGTCTCTCCAGACGGAGTGGGGTACAGTGTTGGCGTCGGCTGCCCTCCCGACGGTCGCCTCAATCGCGCGCACGTACGGGGCGATCGGGTTTCCGGCGAATCCTTTGACGTACCAGAGGTTGTGATGGTCGACGACTAGCTTCGTCCCCGTCGCCTTGCAGTACGGGATGCACACGAGCGGGCAGAAGGGAGGGGGATTCTGCGCGTAGACGACATCGGGGCGCTCCCTTAGGAGGTACACGAGCGTCATGATCATGAAGACCAGGTACTTGGCCGGGGCGGCGAATTTTGGCAGGTAGCCCATGTCGAAGTTCTTCCGTTCTCCCCCGACAGCCGCCGCGAGCTCGTCGAGCCTGTCGCTGAAAGGCGCCCAGGCGAGGCAGGAGACCTTCATCGGGGCACCGAACCTGTGCGGAATCTGCGGGGTTTAAGTTTTCACGGGACACTCTCACAGAGACCTGCGGGACCTGCACCCGCCCGCGCCGAACCCCGGCTTCAGCGCGCCAGCGCGTCCCTCAAGGAGGACAACGTCTGGAAGGAGAAGTCGGGGAGGACGTCCCCCTTCGCCTCCTTGCCCACCAGGGCGGTGGAGACGCCCGCCTTCTTGCCGCATACGACGTCGTTCATCCTGTCGCCGGTGAAGAGCGTCTCTCGAGGCTCCGCGCCAAGCGTCTCGAGGGCAAGGCGGAGCTGGACCGCCCTGTCGAGCGAATCTTCTCGGGTCACCTGGGCGTCGAAGAGGTCTGACAGACGGAACCGCCCCAGGACCTTGTCGCAGGCGGCGAGCCCCTGCATCGTGACCAGGCCGAGCGGAGACGACTTCTCCATCAAACCCACCAGCTCGACGGCTCCCTGGACTGCCGCCGCCCCGGGGAGGGCCCGTGCCTCTTCGGCGTCTATCATGTTGAAGACAGTCTGCCTGATCGAGGGGTGGACGGACAGCAGCTCCTCGATCCTCTGAAAGATCGGGCCCTCCTCCAGCCGCGACCCCGCTATCTTGCCGACCTCCTCTCTGACCTTCCCCCAGTCGACCGGAATGGTCACCAGCGTGCCGTCCAGGTCGAAGATGTACGCGGAGAACTCTGTTACGTTCACAGCACTCTCTCCTTCCATCCGTCTTCCCTCCAGAGCATGACCCCGGAGTCCATGTTCCGGATCATGTAGCATCCGTCCGGGAGGAGGTCGTGCCTCGGAACGTCCCCCGGCGGCTCCTCGCCCGAACCCAGCCTGATGTAGAGGTCGGCCAGGTTGGAGTACCACGGGAGGCCGAGATGCCGCACAGCGGCGTACCCCCACAGCGGCATCGTCGTGTGGAACTTCCCGGCGTCGACCTCGGTCACGCAAGGGCGCCCCTTTGCGTCCTCCTTCATGTCGACCGAGTAGGCCCCGTCGGGCGTCTTATCGACCGCCTTCACCGACCGTTCCCCTACCTCGTTGACCTTCCTGTCGGCGACGATTCTCGCCACAGATGGAGTCCCCGTGATGCCCGAAGGGGAGATGTGCTTGAAGGGGTACTCTATCCTCTCGCGACAGTAGGACGTGACGAGCCTTCCATCGCGCCAGATCGTGTCCATCGCGATGTTCCTCCCCGGCAGGAACTCCTGCACTATGAACTCGCTCAGAAGGGTCCCCCTCCCCATCCAGAGCTCTATCCAGTGCAGAGCCTCCCGGGGCGTCTCGCATGGGAGGCTGAGCCTCCCCCCGGCGCCGTGCCTTGCGCGGACCCAGAGAGGCCGTCCCATCGATGAGAACGCTTCCTCGACGTCGCCAATCTCCTTCAGCTGAGCTGTCCTTGCGACTGGGACGCCCTCGCCGTCCAACCTCTCCTTGGTCAGGAGCTTGTCCTGCCCCGTCTCCATCACCTCTGGCGTGGGGAGAAAGACCCTTGAGGGGAGGTCATCCCTCGCCCTCGAGAGGACGAGCGCCTCCGAGGACGGCTGTGGGTGGACGAACTCCGCCTTCTCGGCTCGCGCGATCTCGGCGACCCGCTTGACGAAGCCCGCCGAGTCGTGCCTGGGCGTGCGGTGCCTGGAATCGAGGTCTGGGAGTTCGATGTAGTACCTGCTGTAGTCGGCGCCCGCTATCCAGTACCCCCTTACCGATGCCCTGACTGCGCGGACGAAGTTGACCCCGGCAATCCCCCCGGCGCCGGTGACGAGAACCCGTTTCGTAGCCAATCTCTAGTCGAACCTCAATCGTAACGGTCCTCCCGCTGCATGCACGGTCGTCCCCGACGGGCTGTCAACCAAGACTCCCCCTTCGACGACCGGGGCCTTCTCTCCGGTGGTCTTGAACGTTAGCGCCATCCCAGCTGGCGCCGCGTCCATGGTGACGCCTGCCCCCGCGACGGCAAGCGGTGCCCCCCGCTCGAGCCACCACCTCGCGACCGTCTCGCCGTCTGCCACGTAGCATCCGCGACCCGCGAGCGTATCGAGGAGACGCGGGTAGATCCGCCCTCCCTTCATCCTGACAGACTCCTGGTGCCACAGGAGCGTCATCAGGCCGTTCACTTCTCCGACGGCGTCGAGGAGGCCGACGAAGACCTTCTCGCCTTCATCCTCTGTCTTCCTGAGGTAGCCCCACAGAGTCGTATCCATGAGGGCGAGCGGGAGCTCAAGGAGCGGAATGGGCTCCCAGGACGGGTCTGGAGGGTGGAATGGGGTGCAGAGTCCGAGCCTGAAGCCTATCCTGTCCCTGTTCCCGACCGTGGTATCGTACAGGAACCCCGAGGACTGAAGTATCCCCCATGTCTTGGCGTAGTCAAACTGAAGATAGTGTTCCCTCGCGCCTCTGGGCTTCCTGCCGAACGCGCTCTCGAGCCTTGCAGACGCCTCGGCCATCGCCTGTGGCGAGTCGTGAGTCCCGAAGTCGCCGTGAAGCCCCACCTCCCACCCCGCGCCGTCCAGCCCCTTGGCCGTCCGAGACAGCTTGTCGAGGTCGTAGTTCTTCGACAGGAAGTAGAAGCTGGACCGATAGCCCCTCTTCCTCTCGATCTCCGCGATGTGGTCGATGTTGTTGTAGACTGAGCGAAGCCCGACCAGCGCAAGCAGAAGGTCCGTGGTCCCGAACCTGCCGGCCCTCCTGAGCAGGTGGCCCAACGGGCGGCTCACGTTGTCAACATCGTGCGTGAGGCAGACACCGAAAGGGGCGTTCCCGGGCCAGCGCGCCTTCCTCACGAACCACCCCATCTCCTCGAGCGACCTCCGCTCTATCGCCTCCAGCGCCTTTGCGACCTCTCCCTCAAGCGCCGGTTGTGCTGCGGCAGAGTCAGGACTGCCTCTCATCGCTGCGGAGAGCTCGTCGACGAATCCTGCGTGGACATCGGCCGGGTCGAGGCTGTCCTTTGCCAAGCCCAAACTGTCCTCTAGGAACAGGGCGGCGTACGTGCGCGGCGAGCTCAGGGTGTCCCCCCCAAGGGGCTTACCGGAGCCGGTGCTGCTTTGGTCACGGTTGGTTCGCTCGCATCTACGCCCGGGAAGGACTGGAAAAGAAGGTTCTGCGGGCGAACGGTGCTCCGCCCCCGGGGGGAGAGGATTGCGCGAAGAGCTTGAGGACGAGATGGGGCCCTTGAGGAACTCACTGGCCCGCCGGCTTCTCCCCGGTCTTCGTCTCGCCCGGTGACTGCGTCATCGGCGGGATCTCCGCAATTGGTTCTGGAGGGGGGGTCGTCGCCATGGTGTACCCTATCCACGCGAGGATCGTGAGTAGGAGGGCGATCCCCAGGAACGCTGTCACTCTGAGGGTGACCGCCCATGCGTATACCATCAGGAGGCCATAGAGTATGATGCCCACGACACCGCCGGCGAACAGCGCGCCGCCCACGGTCCGGTCGTTCGCCATGAGATGCACGCCGGCCGGAAGGCGCGATTATAAAGAATTTGGCGATTCGTCGCGCCGCCCTCCGTCCTCTCGCTACCGGCCGGGCGGACTAGCCGCTACCTTTAGCCGACCGCCGAGCGAAGACCAAGACCATCTGTTTCCCGGTCTGCTCTTCCGGTGGTCGGGCCTCGTAGTCCCCTTCTTGATAGTCACACATGGCTAGGGTTGCACACCATCTTCGTGATAAGACTTTTTCGCGCCCTCTGATGAACGCTTCGAACCTGCGACTTGCAGGCGGGCCTCGGGGACTAAGAAGTCGACTGAGGAATGCTCTGCGACTCCGCTCTGGTCTAGGCCTTCGCCGCGGCCTTCTCGACCTGGCCCTTCTGCGTCACTTCGCGGACGATGCCCGCCGCCACGGTCGAGCCCATGTCTCGAAGGGCGAATCTGCCGAGCTCCGGGTACTCCTTGAACGTCTCGAGGACGATGGGTCTGAGCGGCTGGATCCTGACGATAGCCGAGTCCCCCGTCTTGATCGTCTTGGGCTTCTCCTCCGTGGCCTGCCCCGTCCTCGGGTCGATCTTCGCCACGATCTCGGAGATCGTGGCTGCGACCTGGGCGGTGTGGGCGTGTAGCACCGGGGTATAGCCTGGAGCGATGGCCGTAGGGTGGAATACTACTATGACCTGGGCCAGGAACTCCTTCGCGATCGTCGGCGGACTGCTCGCTGGGCCCAGCACCGAGCCTCTGCGGAAGTCGGTCTTCGCCACTCCCCTGAGGTTGAATCCGATGTTGTCTCCCGCCATCGCCTCCTGCATTGCGGTGTGGTGGGTCTCGATCGACTTCACCTCTGCCGTCAGGCCCTCGGGCATGATCGCTACGCTGTCGCCGACCCTTATCTTTCCGGTTTCTATCCTCCCTACCGGTACGGTGCCGACGCCGGTGATCGTGTAGACGTCTTGGACGGGGAGCCTCAGGGGCTTCTCTATCGGCTTCGGCGGCTCGCTGAACTGGTCGAGTGCCTCCATGAGGATCGGCCCCTTGTACCAAGGCATGTTCGTCGACTTCTTCACCAGGTTCTCTCCGGTCCATCCGGACACGGGAATCACGTTGATCTTCGAAACGTTGTACCCGACCGTCTTCAGCAGGTTCTCGACGTCCTGCTTCGCTTCGTTGAACCTCTGCTCCGAGTACTTCACGGTCTGGTCGTCCATCTTGTTGATGCAGACCACTAGCTGTGTGACCCCGAGCGTCCTGAGAAGGAACGCGTGCTCGCGCGCCTGCCCCCCCGGGCCGAGAGCGACGTCCGCTTCTCCCTTCTTCGCTGAGACGATGAGGACCGCCGCATCCGCCTCGGACGCGCCCGTGATCATGTTCTTGATGAAGTCGCGGTGGCCCGGCGCGTCGATCAGCGTGTAGAAGAACTTCGGCGTCTCGAACCTCTGAAAGGCGAGGTCGATCGTCACACCTCTCTCTCTTTCGTCCTTCAGCTGGTCTAGGACCCACGCGTACTTGAAAGAGTCGCCCGCCCCGGTCTTCTCGGACTCTTTGGCGAACTCCTCGATCATCCTCTGATCGACGACTCCTAGGTCGAAGAGGAAGTGTCCCATGGTCGTGCTCTTCCCATGGTCTACGTGACCGCAAACTATCAGATTCAGGTGTGGCTTATTTGCCATGCTACGTCACTCGTTACATGAAACGACCGCTTCAGACATTATTTAAGTCTAGTCCTGACTTTTCTGGTTTTGTCCTGTTACTCCCCGGCTTCGCGCCTTGCCCCCAACCCGTTGGTTGCCCGCAGAAGTAGAACGAGCCCATAGGCCGTAAGTCCGACAGGGAAGAGGAGGACAAACGCGAGCGCGACAAGATAGAGAGGAATCAGTTGGAGAGGGGATGTGAGGGTGCCATATGCGAAGACGCCATAGGACCCTATGGTCAACGACAAGAGGATGGTCCCGAAGGTAACGCATGAAACCCCTAGCGCGAGCCGTTCCGCTCTTTCCTTCTCCATCGCGTCCAGGGACCATCGGGGCGACTTTTAGCTCTCGGCTAGGCACGAACTTGTGCTCGCGGGCGCCTTGACGGGGGCAGACCACGTGCTTCCCTGACCCCCAACCTCACTCGCCAAGTCACCACCTTAGGACGAGGCCGCCAGGGCATCACGTTGCAGGGCCTGGGTGAGAATTCGAAGGCGGGCTCTGACTGCGGGGACAGGACATTCAGCATCACCGCGCTCGACAGACGTGACGGGTTCGCCTGCGCGGACATGTGCGGCGCCGACCACCGGCAGACGTTCGGCAAGCGGTACTTCGCGCGGAGACACTGTCCGCGCCTCTCCCGGGAACCTCGCTTTGCTCTGAGGGCTCTCAGAGCCCTGTGACGGGGGAACTCGTGCCTAGCGTGCTCAGGGTGCCACTTGACTCAGAGAGAACAGCGGAGTGACTTCACTCCGAAACCGAGGCAGAAAAACGGGGAGGAGACGCGTCGGGCAGCGCGTCTCGACGTCGCCGTCACAGCCGCGGAGCGGCTCAGTTCGACGATGACAGGAAGCTCCACAGGAATACTCCCACGAGCATCATTATGGACCCTGCGAGGCCCGTGAGGAGCGCTCCGGCCAACTGCGCGCTGAGCCCGATGCTCTCGACCCATGAGATCAAGGATGGGCTTGCGAACCACGCGAAGAAGCCTAGAGCATAGCCTAGGAGCCAGAATCCGAGAAGAATGGACTTCCTACCCATGTCGTCTCTGCTCCTATCATCCTCCAAGACTAGTAAATGGAAGGAAGATAGGAATCCTTCACACGCGAGTTGAAAAGATTACACGAGGGAGCCGAGCAGGGAGATGGCATACACGGTCAACACGCTGCAAGCGGCGCCGAGCATCGTCAGGATGACCCCGTCCCTGAGCAACCTTTCGTCGCCCACGTACACGTCTCGTATGCACCCCCGCGCGAGTCCCGAGAATATCGAAGAGGGTTCGTTCGTCATGGCTGCCCTTCTGAGTGCTACCGCGGTAGTTAATGGTTGTGGAAGGCCGCTCCTATGTGCGACGACCGCGTCCGACGCCTCCTCCTCACGCTCCGAGGCAGAGGGGGTGCGGCGCCCATCCGAGATCGGCAAGCTCCCGGGTCACCCCCCTGCCCGCCAGGGGAAGGACTATCTACCTCGAGGTGTCGCGGCGCCGCAGTTGAGAGGGGACCGCAAGCCAGCGCGAGGCCGGGGGGCGGAGGGGGTGCGCGACAGGCTCCGCGGAGGCATCGGCGTGCTGGACTTCGGAGGACAGTACGCCCACCTGATCTGCAGGCGTGTTAGGTCCCTCGGTGTCTACGCCGAGTTGCTGCCTCACGACATCTCCGCCGTAGAGCTCGAGTCTAGAGGAGTAGCAGGCGTGATACTTTCGGGAGGGCCGGCCAGCGCGTACTCCAAGGGCGCCCCGACAGCCGACCCGAGGATCTTCGACGGGGCGGTCCCCGTGCTGGGGATCTGCTACGGGTACCAGCTCCTAGTGACAGCGAAAGGAGGGGAGGTGAGGAAGGCGTCGCGGAGAGAGTACGGGAGGTCGACCATCAGGATTCTCGAGAGGAAAGGGCTCTTCGAAGGGTTGCACGAGTCGAAGCTTGAGTGCTGGATGAGCCATACCGACTCGCCCGTCGTGCTCCCCCCTTCGCTGAAGCCCGTCGCGTCGAGCGTCAACTCTCCCTTCGCAGCGGCCCGCTCGGCGGACGGGCGAGTCATTGGCGTGCAGTTCCACCCAGAGGTGACTCACACGGAGGAGGGTCAGGCCATGATCGCCAACTTCGTCCTCCGCACTTGCAACGCGGCGAAGAACTGGGACCTCGGGGGCTTCGTCAAAAGGACAGAAGCCTCGCTGTCCTCTCTCCACGGGAGGGTACTCTGCGCCGTATCCGGGGGGGTCGACTCGTCGGTTACGGCTGCCCTTCTGCACCGCGCAGTGGGCGGGAGACTGAAGTGCGCGTTCATCGACACGGGGCTCCTGAGGGCAGGAGAAGCTGGGAATGTGAAAGAGTTCTTGGGCCGCGGTCTCGGGATAGACGTCTCGTTCTTAGACGCCTCCGATGCCTTCCTTCGTGCGCTCAAAGGCGTGACCGACTCCGAGACGAAGCGCAGGATAGTAGGGAGGAAGTTCGCCGACGTCTTCGAGGAGTTCGCCAGGAGGAACGGACCGTTCGAGTGGCTCGCGCAGGGGACCCTCTACCCGGACGTCATCGAGAGCGGGAGGTCGGGCGGGCCGGCGGCCGTCATAAAGACGCATCACAACGTCGGGGGGCTCCCCGACGACCTGTCGATGAAGGTCGTTGAGCCTGTGAGCGACCTGTACAAGGACGAGGTGAGGGAGGTCGGGCGGCTGCTCGGCCTCCCCGAGAGGGTCCTGAGGCGGCATCCCTTCCCGGGTCCGGGGCTCGCGGTCAGGGTGATAGGCGAGGTGACCGAGGACAAGCTGAGGGTCGCGCGGGAGTCGTCGACGATCGTAGAGGATGTCGTCGATGGCGCCGGGCTCCACGACGAGGTCTGGCAGGCGTTCGCCTTCGTCGGCGACGACAAGGTCACGGGGGTGCTCGGGGACGAAAGGCGGCTGGGGTATCAGGTCACGGTGAAGGTCGTGCAGTCGACCGATGCGATGACGGCCGACTGGGCGAGACTCGACCCTCGAGTGCTGGACAGCATCTCGACCAGGATCACGAACGAGGTCGAAGGGGTCGTGGGCGTGGCTTACTCGATTTCATCGAAGCCCCCAGCGACCATCGAGCCGCAATAGCGTGCGAGCCTCTCCGCAGAGACCATCGCCAGTTCCCGTTCACCACTCCGAGTGAAAATGTTTGATAGTCAGGGGGCGGGCGGGCCTCTGGATGGAGCCCTCGGAGAGGCAGTTGGAGGTGGGCGAGTTCAGGCTGAACTACGCGGTGGCCGGAAGCGGAGAGAGTGTCATCCTCGTACACGGGAGCGAGCCCTCCGAGAGCTGGCAGGTGTGGGAGCCCATGTGGGGGCTGGCCGACACGTACAAGGTCCTAGCGCCTGACCTCGTGGGGTACGGCAAGTCGTCCAGGCCCATGGAGACCCCCGACTACGCGGCCCAGGCTCACGTGCTCGCCGACCTCGCCGAGAGGGTCGAGGTCAGATCGGCTTACGTTGTAGGGAGCGGCTGGGGGGGACAGGTCGCCCTCGAGCTCGCCCTTAACAGGCCGGAGCTCGTCAGGGCAATAGTGCTCATAGCGAGCACATATGACAAGGACCAACTCAGGCGCCTCGGCACGCTGAGGAAGCCGACCCTGGTGGTCTACGCTGAGGACGACATGGTCACACAGTTGAAGGCGGGGTACCTTCTGAGGGACGCGATCGGGACGTCGAGGCTGGAGGTCCTCGACCCGGTGGCGCGCGACCCTCGCTATGACTTCAGGATGTCTCACAGGCTGCAGAGGTTCAGAGGCCCGAAGGTCCTGCAGCTGACCAGGCTGTTCCTCTCGAAGCCGGAAGAGATGGTGACGGAGCCCCCAGAGCTCGAGAACGAACTGAAGGGGATGGAGCTGCGGAAAGAAGACGCGGACGCCGGCGCATCTAGCGCGACGCCATAGCGACGCGTTCCTGCTCGTTCTTCTTCTTGACGGAGTAGCTGCTCGCGTCCCCGGCAGCGGCCTGTATTATCTCGTCCGCGAGGACTTCCTCGACGCTCTTCGAAGACCCGAACGCGGCTTCCCTGACGCCCTCGGATATGAATCTCAGCGCGATGTCCACTCTGCGGACCGGAGAGATGTCCACCGACTGGTGGTATACGACGCCCCCGTAGCTGAGCCTCGTGGTGTCCTCGTTGGGGGAGGAGTTCTCCACCGCCTTCACGAGCTGCTGGACTGGGTTCTGTCCCGTCTTCAGCTCCACTATCGTGAACGCAGTCTTGACGATGTTGAGCGCCTTCTGCTTCTTCCCGCCCATCCGACCTGTGTTCTTCGCGTATTTCTTGCCGAAGTGCATCATCTGGTTAACGAGCCTCTCCACCAGGTTCACCCTAGTCTTCCCGAACTTCTTGTGCTCATGGCGCCCGCCGGAATGGGGGACGAGCACAGGTCTGAGCCCTATGACGTTCAGGAGCCCGGGGTCGTCGACCTTTACCCCCGACACGTCCCACCTGTTCCAAAGGAGCAAGTTGGGATATTCTGTCGCCTGCCTGCTCATTCGCTTCCCCTTCAGCGCCTCGGCTTCTCCTTCCGGCCGTAGACGAGCTCGTTAAGCGACACGCCGTTCACCTTGAAGACCGTCCAGCGGACGCCCGGGATGTCACCCATCGCCCTCTTCATCGAGCCTCCTATTCCCTGCAGGACGACCTCGTCGTGTTCGTCGACGTAGTTCAGAGCCCCGTCGCCCGGGAGGAAAGCCGTCACCTGCTTGCCATTCTTCACAATCTGGACCCTAACGCAGTTCGAGGTCAGCAGACCGTTCGCGAAGAAGTTGTGGCTGGCGTTCCCCACAGTCACGTCTTGGAGGACGACCCTCTTGGAAAGTCTTCGACTGCCTGCGACCTTGTCCCAGACGAGCCCATTGCGCGGAAGTCCCACAGTGTGCTCGGCGACCCACTCCTCGAACTTCGGTCCGGACCTCGTGGTGGACAGAGAGTCTCTAACCTTGACCCCGTGCCAAAGCCATCTGCTCACGTTGAACGTCTGAACCCACGCGTACCCTTCTCGGCGCAGGGTATCTGCGACCTCGCGGTAGGTAAGACCCAGCTTTCGGAGCTCCAGGGCCCTCGCGTAGGCACGCTTGGCCTGTTCGACCCTCCGCAGTTTCATCGAAAGGAACTCGTAGACGTAACGCCCCTGGGCTTCCCTGTCGGACTGGTATGCGAAGCCGACGGTCCCGAACAGCTTCGTGAGATTCTGCATGCTGGACCCAACTGCAATCACGATCCTGTAGCTGACCTTCCCGTCCTTTCCGTACGCCGACGGGTGGATCGCAAAGCTGGACGTGCGGACGCCGAGGCTCCCGAGAAGCGTCTCGATGTCTTCTACGAAGTCCTCGCCGCTGTCAAGGACCTCGGCAGTCTTGCTCACCGAGAAGGACGGAGGGCATACCGTGCCCCTGTTGAACCGTGGCCCTTCGAGTTCGCCGCCGAAGTATGCCGCCAAGAACTCGGCCTTCGCCCAGTCCGGCGCCGTGATCATCCAACTGGGGAGTCTGTACCTCAGAGTCGCCTTCTCGCCTACCGGAGCCCCTAGACTCTTGAGGAAGGTGAAGAGCACGATCGAACTGCAAGAGGCCGCGTTGTACGAGCCGGCAATGGTTCTCTGTCCCTGCTGCGTATTGACGACGCTTATCGCGATGCCTCTGTAGAGGGGTGAGGCGTGGAAGCCTAGCAAGGCGATATCCTTCCAGATGGCTGCGATGTCGTCGGGCCGCCCCGAAGCGACGAACTTCCCGCCGAATCCAGTTCCCGCTCTGGAGTAGCTCAGAGTCCCGTCGCCGAATGCATGGCCCAAGAGACGAAGGACCGCCGGGAGTCTGGGACTGTCGAAGCGCAAAGGGAGAAGTTCCAGCCGCCTCAGCTCCGAGATGATTCTGTCGTCGTCTGACTTGTCCGGTGCAGCGTCCCTCACATCGGTTTCGTCGACTACGACCTTCTTGCTCTTGGTGATCGGGAGAGGCTCGCCGGGGAGTGCGACGACTCTGTCGCCAGTCCGAAGGCTTCGCGCCTCGACTACGCCCCTTGAGGTGAACACGGGATGGTCGCCGCTCGCCACGAGTCTGCGGCCCGCCTCGGTCACGATCTCGTGTACTCCGGCGCTCCGTGCTTCGTCGTCCGTGAGTTCGAAGTGATCGACGACGGGGGCCGAACCTAGCTCCTTCGAGTCCAGGTCAAGGAATGTTAGCTCCATGTCCTCTCCGCGGGCGTCCCTTATCCTGACGAAGTTGTTCCTCCCGGTCAAGACGCGCGTGTCCGAGCTGACGCACTTTCTGATGGCCGAGTTCGGCTGCTTCGACTCGACCCCCACTTTCTCAAGGACGATCCCCCTTGCCTGAGGGGCGCCTTCGAGCGGGTCTGACTTGTAGTCGAGCCCGAGCTTGCGCCTCTTGTACCACTTGTTCGACCAGCGGAGCCTCTGCCTCTTTTGAGAGACCTGCCTTGCAGCGAATTCACCGCGCGGAGACCCTGGCAATTTTCTAGCCGCAACCTCCGAGGATTGTATAAAAGGGTTCAGAGCTCGCTCGTAATCTGGACGTTTCCGATGCCATGGTAGCGGCGCAGGAGGAGTCTCACCTTCTCCGCGTTCCGTCCTCCCATTCCGAGTGCGGCCCCCTTCTTGCGGTAGTCTACGACCACGACGACGCCCTTTGTGCCGTCGAGCCTGTCCCCTATCCTCACCTCCTGGACGTATTTCGCCCCGAGAGCGTTCCTCACGGTCCCCTCGACGTCGTCCGCCCACTCGACCACCTCGACGGGTCTCCTCAGCGCCCTCTCGATCTTCTTCACGGACGCCCCCTCCTTCCCTATAGCGAGCCCCATCTGTCCCTTCGGCACGACGAATATGACCCTGTTCATCTTCTCGTCGATGACGCAGTCCCTCGCCGTGGCTCCCGTCATCCCCTGGAACATGGACAGCATCGACAGCTCCTCTGACGTCAGCTTGAACTCGGGCATCTGGAGGATCACTTGAGGAGCTGGTTGACGTCGGCCTCGCTGACCGAGCGGAGGGCCAGGGCAGACACCCTGTAAGGCCGCCCGATCAGCCTCGCGAGTTCCGCGGACGAGTGAGGCAGCTGGACGATGGGGACCTTCTGTTTGTTCGCCTCCTCTACAAGCCTCGCCCTGAGCGCGTCGGGGACAGACCGAGTCATCAGCAGCGCCTTGCTCCCCTTCATCGACGCTATGCTTTCTTTCGCTCCCACAGCCGTCTTCCCTCCCTTCATCGCGTCCTTGAGCACCTTCGAGAGGTGTGCGCTGTCCACCACTGCCATCAACTCATGTAGAGGTCTATCATCCCGGTCCCCACCGGGATCGGGAGTCCTACGATTACGTTCTCGGTGACCCCCTTCAGGTCCTCCACTTCGCCCCTGACAGCCGCCTCGGCCAGCGTGGGGACGGTGATCTCGAATGCCGCCCTTGCAAGCACGCTGCTCTTCGCCCCCGCAATCCCGTGGCGCCCTATCTGCTGGATGTACCCTTTCGACGTCATGAGGTCGGCGACTAGGAAGACGTGCCTGATGTCTACCTCCAGTCCCTGTTCGTCCAGGGTGCTCATCACTTCGCGGACGAGGGTAGATCTCGCGGCCTCGATGCCGAGGACCTGCGCGACCTCGTGAACGTTGTTGGTGTACACTCTCGACGGGTCCACCCCCTGCACCAGGACCACCTTCCCAAGGTTCGACCCGGCGGTCTGTATGAACCACTCGTCCCCTTCCTTGACGACGGTGACCCGCGTGATCCCCGGGATGCCCTTCAGCTTCATGTTGAGTATCTTGTTCCTGAGCGTGAACAGGGCGGAGAGGTCTGCGTTCTCCATGCTGACGTGGATGATGTTCCTGTCCCTCTTGTCGGGCTGGACGTTGCGCTTCCCAGTCTCAATGACCTCCCTGAGCTCATCCGGGTTGGTGTCCCTGTCGGCCATCATCTCCGGGCTCAGGTGGAGCTTGATCCCCTCCGTCGGGTCGACTTCGCTGAACGAGACGACGTTCCCCACCTTGCTGAAGAGGATCTCCTTCGCCACCTTCAGCGCCTTCTCGTTGGACGAGGCATACTCCTTTGTGAGGTAGATATCCATCGACGGCGTGGCCGGGATTTTGCGGGCGTCAACGAGCTCCATCAGTCTCGGGAGGCCCAGGGTCACGTCCCGCTCCCTGACGCCGGCGAAGTGGAACGTCCTCAGGGTCATCTGGGTCCCGGGCTCGCCTATCGACTGAGCCGCGACTATGCCGGACGCTTCGCCCGGCTCCACCCTCGAGTAGTCCTGAGCGTCGTCCACCTTCTCGAGCGTCTCCCTCGCCCCCTCTTCCGACAGGTTGGAGCTCTTGAGCTTCTCCTCCAGCTCGCGCGACAGTCTTTCGTTGAGGCGCGGCTGGTACTTCTTGAGGAGCCTCTGGACTGTCTCCGTGTCCAGCTTGGCCCTGGACTTGTGCAGCAGCTCCTCGGTCTCGACCAGCCGGTCGAGGTTGATCGGCCGGCCGTGGTCGCTCTTCGCTGGGTCGACCCCGTCTTCTCCGTACAGGAACTGGATGATGTGGCCGTGTGGGTCTCTCACAGTCAGGTCGTACTCGACCTTGAGGTGCTCCAGGGCGTTGACGAGCCGCCTCTGCATGTAACCGCTCTGCTGGGTCCTGACCGCGGTGTCTACGAGCCCTTCCCTCCCTCCCATGGCGTGGAAGAAGAACTCGGTGGGAGAGAGGCCGTCCCTGTAGTTGCTCCTCACGAACCCCTTCGCCTCTGGTGCCGGGTCGTTCCAGGGGAAGTGGCTCAGCGCCCTCCCCCGCATGCCCTTCTCTATCCTCTTCCCTCTGACCGACTGCTGGCCAAGCGCCGCGGTCATCTGCCCCACGTTGAGGCTCGACCCCCTGGCGCCCGTCCTTGCCATTATCATGCCGGAGTTCTCCGGAGGGAACGACCTGTCTGCGATGCGCCCCGCCTTGTCCCTCGCCCGCGCGAGCTCGTTCACGATGTACGCCTCGAGCGAGTCCTCGGGGGACAGCCCCCGTGTGAGCTGCAGCGTTCCGGCCTTGTACTTCTTGATCAGCTCGGAGACCCCCGCGTACGCCTCGTCGAGTGCGCCGCTGATCCCGTCCTTCGCGTCTGGGGCAAGCTCCAGCTCGTTGAACCCGTACGTGAAGCCCCTCCGCGTCAGGTACGTCTTCAGGACCTTCAGGATGGAGTTCAGGAAGTTCCTCGCGTCCTCGTTCCCGTAGTCCTTGGCGATCCTGTGGAGGAGCGAGTCTGGTTCCTCGGCTCCGATGACTGCCTTGTCGACGACCCCCGATATGAGCTGCCCGTCCTTGATGACGACGTCCCCCCCTGGGGCCGTCTTCGACGACTTCGCCCACTTGGAGGTGAGAACGCAGTTCATCCCCTTCGGTATGAAGAGCGAGAACAGCTGCCTTCCGGTGTACATCGGGTGTGCCCCTCCCACCGCAGGGTCTGGGAGGTCGCCCTCGTACCCACCCACCAGAGCTAGGTTGGAGAACTCGCCCGGAGTGAGCATAGTCTCATCCCTCGTCAGCATGAACGCCCCCGTGATGAAGTCCCGTATCCCCCCTATGATTGGCCCGCCATACCTCGGCGAGAGTATCTGGTCCTGCACCTTCATGAGCATCAGCGCCTCCGAGCGCGACTCTTCGCTCTGTGGGACGTGGAGGTTCATCTCGTCGCCGTCGAAGTCCGCGTTGTACGGCGGACAGACGGATGGGTGGAGCCTGAATGTCCTGTACGGGAGGACCCTAACGAAGTGCGCCATGACAGACATCCTGTGCAGCGACGGCTGCCTGTTGAACAGGACCACGTCCCCGTCCATCAGGTGCCTCTCGACCACGTATCCGGGGGCGAGCGTGTCAGCGAGCGCCTTCCTGTCGCTCGCGAAGTCGAGCCTGATCTTCACCCCGTCAGGCCTGATCACGTAGTTCGCTCCAGGGTGTTCGAACGGGCCCTTGACGACGAGCTGCTTGAGGGCTTCGATGTTGCCCTGCGAGACCTTCTCGGGTATGGTGAGCTTCTTCGCGACCTCGAAGGGGACGCCCACCTCCCCTATGTCCAGGCTCGGGTCAGGGCTAATCACTGTGCGGCTGGAGAAGTCGACGCGCTTCCCAGAAAGTGAGCCGCGGAACCTCCCCTCCTTCCCCTTCAGCCGCTGGCTGAGCGTCTTCAGGGGCCTCCCAGAGCGGTGATGGGCCTGCGGAATCCCTGAGACCTCGTTGTCGAAGTAGGTGGTGACATGGTAGTGCAGCAGGTCCACGAGATCCTGTACGATGAGGTGCGGGGTCCCAGACTCCTTGCTCTCCCTTACACGCTGGTTCACCCTCAGTATGTCGACTATCTTGTGCGTCAGGTCGTCCTCTGACCTGATCCCCGACTCCAGGGTGATGGACGGCCTCACCGTGAGCGGCGGGACAGGGAGGACCTGCAGGACGAACCATTCGGGTCTGGCCGCCTTCGCGTTGAAGTCGAGGAGCGCCAGGTCCTCGTCGTTTATCCTCTCGAGCCTCTCACGGACCGCGACTGGGAGCAACCGCGTCGCGCCCCCCTCCTCCGTGATCTCGTGGAAGATGGTGGGCTTCGTGAACTCGATCTGGTACTGCTGCTTCCCGCAGTGGGGGCAGAGCTTCACCTTCTTCGCCTTCGTCGTTATCTCCTTGGCGACCTCGTCGACCAGCGCCGGACTGAAGTCGGTCCTGTTGGACAGCCTCGTCCTGTATGCGTCGAGCTCCTGCTGAGGGAGGAGGATCCTTCCGCACGTCCTGCAGGTCGTCTGGATGAGCTTGTTGATTTCATCGACGAACGCGATGTGGAGGACCGGCTCCGCGAGTTCGATGTGCCCGAAGTGACCCGGACACCGTCCCGCCGTGCTCCCGCACGTGCCGCACTTCTGCCCCGGCTCGAGAGTCCCAAGCCTGCTGTCCATGAGCCCCCCCTGCACGGGCATCCCGTCCTCGTCGTACGTCTCGGGCTGAGTCACTTCAGCGACTGAGTACTTCCTGACCTCGCTCGGCGAGAAGAGCGCGAAGTCTATCCCGCGAATCGTCTTGAGGGCCTGCTCCATCGACATCCTTTGTCTACACCTTGTCCTTCAGCTGGAGCCTCGGCGCGATGTTCAGGCTCATCATCTCCTGTAGAAGAAGCTTGAACGCGTACGCGACCACGACGGTGGAGATTTTCGACTGGTCGCCATCTATCTTGCAGGTGTACCGCCTCTGCTTGGCGTCGTAGTAGGCTATCAGCCCACACTTCTCGCAGACGTAGATCTCAGTCTTGTCGGCCTCGTCGAGGAGCCTGTCCTTCAGGACCATCGACGCCCCGTATGCAATCAGGCAGTCGCGCTCCATCTCGCCGAAGCGGAGGCCCCCTCCCCTAGCGCGCCCTTCTGTCGGCTGCTTCGTCAGCATCTGCACCTGCCCCCTCGCCCTCGCGTGGATCTTGTCGGCCACCATGTGGTGGAGCTTCTGATAGTAGACGACCCCGACGAACACGTCTGTAGCGAACTTCTTCGCCGTCTTCCCGTCGTACATCACCTCGCGTCCCGTGGGCTCGAACCCTCTCTCTTTCAGGATCTTCTCGAGGCCGTCGATGTTCTCCCCCGCGAAAGCGGACCCGTCGATGGGGGAGCCGCGCAGTGAGCCCGCCTTGCCCGCAATCGACTCGATGAACTGGCCGACGGTCATCCTGGAGGGGAATGCGTGCGGGTTGATTATGACATCGGGGACGACTCCATCCGCGGTGTACGGCATGTCCTCCTGCGGGACGACGAGCCCTATCACCCCCTTCTGCCCGTGCCTGGAGGCGAACTTGTCTCCTATCTCTGGGACGCGCATGTCCCTGACCCTCACCTTGAACATCCTTCCGCCCTCGACGTTCTCGGTCATGAAGATCGAATCTACGACGCCGGTCTCCGAAGGCCTGACGGCGACCGAAGTGTCCCTCCTGTACGGGCCCTTTATCTCGAACTCCTTGTACTCCTCCATGAACCTCGGAGGGCTCGTCCTGCCGATCACCACGTCTCCCCCGGTCACCTGCGACTCGTGCGCGACGACGCCGTCCCCCTCGAGGAGTCTGTAGAACTTCTCCCCCCTGTACCCTCTGATGTTGGACTCTGCCGCCGGGACCTCGAAGGTGTCCCGCATACCACCGAGGTACTGCTTCGCCTCCCCCTCGTAGAGCCTGTAGAAGAACGACCTCGCGAGCCCCCTCTCGACGCTCGACCTGTTCATGATTATCGCGTCCTCTATGTTGTATCCCTCGAACGACAGGACCGCTACAACGCAGTTCTGCCCGAGCGGGCGCTCGTCGATCTTGAGAAGGTCGAGGGTCCTCGTCCTCACCATGGGGGCCTGCGGGCTAACCAGAAGGTGCTGCCGGACGTGCGGTGAGATGGGATAGGTGGGCGAGCTGAACCCAAGGCTCTGCTTCGCCATCGCCGACTCGTACGTGTTCCTCGGCGACTGGTTGTGCTCTGGGTACGGGATTATGGAAGCCGCGATCCCGAACATGGCGGCGGGGAAGAGCTCCATGTGGGTGTTCCTCGTCCCTACGTCGTCTGCTCCCATTGCGACCAGGAGATTCTCCTCTTCGTTCGCGTCTATGAGCTCCACGACCCCGCGCTCGACGAGCTCGCGCCAGGACATCTGGTTGGAGTCCACCTTCTCGATCAGCACGCTGTCGAGCAAGGGCCTCCCGCTCTCGACAACGATGAGCGGCCTGAGTACCCGCCCCGAGCTCAGGCTGATGTACAGCCTTGGGTAGGCCTTCTCGTTCATCGGCGAGACGTACAGGACGCTAGCGCTGGGGTTGATCTGCCCTTCGCGACGGAGCTTCCTGAATGCCTTTGCTAGCCTCTCGCCGTCGTCGACGTAGCCGAGGAACCTGCCGTCCATGAACACCCTGCACCCTCCAACCTGGAGCTTCTGGTCGGCGTCGCGGATCTGCCTCGCGCCAAGCTCCCACAGTTTCTCCTCTACCTCCTGGCTCGGAACGCCCACCGAGATGATCGCCGAGAGGGCCAGGTTCTTCACGAGCCCGCAGTTCACGCCTTCCGGCGTCTCCGAGGGACAGATCCTCCCGAAGTGCGTCGCGTGAAGGTCCCTCGCCTCGAAGTTCGGCTGGCTACGGCTGAGGGGCGACTGAACGCGTCTGAGGTGGCTGAGCGTGCTCAGATAGTTCGTCCTGTCAAGTAGCTGTGTGACCCCCACCTTCCCCCGTCCCCAGTTCCCAGTTGCAATCGCGTTGTTCAGCTTGTCAGTGATAATGCCGGTGCGTATCGCCGCCCCGACGACGTTCCCGCCACGCTTCTGGCCCGTCCTCTCCAGCTGATACTTCATGTCCCTGACGAGGTTCCTGAAGGCGGTCCTGAACAGGTCAGCGAGCATCTGCCCCGCGAACTTGATCACCTTGTTTCCGTAGTGGTCCTTGTCGTCGGGCCCTATCCACCCGAGCCTCAGCTCAAGCAGCTTGCAGACCGCCTCGCCCATGAACATCGCCTTGTCGTACCTCCTGTCGTCTGTCTTCCCGAGGTGAGGCAGCAGACCCCAGTCGAGCATGGACTGCGCGCGCTTCACTCTGAACTCTTCGAGCATGCCGTGGGCGACCCTGTTCCCTATGTACACCAGAGAGTCCTTGTCCGTCGGTGCTTCGCCGGCCTTGTCAAAGGAGACCTCCAGCAGGTCCTGGATCTCCGACTTTGGTGACACGGCGTCCGCGATCTCCTTGTCAGACTTGACGCCGAGGGCGCGCATCACGATGACGAACGGGAGGTCAACCGGGCAGCTCGGAACCTTGACGTTGATCGCGCCGTCCTGCTTCAGCGTCAGCTCCAGCTTGGACCTGTACCCGACGACCGAAGAGTACACGCGCGACTTGTAGGTGGTGGCGCCTGCGACCTTCTCGGCATCTACCAGGATCTTGTTGGGGGAGAGGTCCTCGAGGCCTACGATCACCCGCTCGGCGCCGTTGATTATGAAGTACCCGCCAGGGTCGTTCGGGTCCTCCCCCGCCTCGATCAACTGCTCCTTGGAGCGCGTCGAGAGCTGACAGAGCTCCGACTTCACCATCACGGGGAGGTCACCGATGTGCTGCCGGGCGGTGTCCCGGGGGAGGCCCTCTTCCTCAATCGTCATCTCGAGGAGAATGGGCGCCGAGTAGGTCAGGTTGCGGAGCCGCGCCTCCATCGGGAGGACGCTGCTCACGGATCCGTCGATCTCGACCACCCTAGGGGAGCCGAGAGTGACTCTGCCGAACTTGATCTTGTACGGGGTGCTCACGGTCTCCACCTCGACTTCGCCGATTTCGTCCACTATGTTCTGAAGGCCCCTGGAGACGAACTCGTTGTAGCTGTTCAGGTGCTGTTTCGCAACCCCCTCCCTTTCGAGAAGGTCCCGCAGCACTATCCACGAACTGGATCTTGCCTGTCTGTTCACTGTCAGTTCTCCACCACGTATCTGTAGTATGTGCTGGAGCCCGCCGTCTCGCTCCTCCTCGATATCCTGACGAGGTCTCCAGGCTTCGCCCCTATCTCCTTCGCTAGCGGGTCCGTGGCGAGAATGTAGGGCAACTGACTGGGAGAAGCGTGATACCTCTCGAGGACCTGCTGCGCCTCATCCTTCGTCAGGAGCTCGTGCTTTGGGATTAGGAAGTGGGTGCTTATCTTGAAAGGCGCGACCTCGTCTTCGACCTTCTTTCTCCTAACAGCTTTCTTGGGCGCGGACTTCGGGGCAGCTAAGCCTGCCTACCCCCATTTACAGAAAATACTAGCTGACGTGCACAATACAATGCGCAGGGCCCAAAAAGAAGCGGTTTCCGACTCGTATTTAAATTCTCGGAGGAGATCTCTGTCAGGTCATTTGGTCATCGGGCAGGGTCGTCTGAGTGCCAACTGTCGGGCGACCCTCCTCGAGTTCACGATAAGACTCCAATCCTTCTCTCGCAACGAATGCGAGTATGGCGGCAGTGGCGACGTAGTCAGCCCACCAGAGGCCGAAGAGGTATTCCGAGAGCAGTCCCGCCAGTAACGCCAGAGACATGAAGAAGCAGGTCGCCGACTCCACCGCATCGATGGACAGCGGGAGACACCTCGTCTCCCTTCCTATCCTCCGCTTCTCAAGCCACAGGTAGGGCATGATGGCGACTGCGCTGACCGCTATGGAAACGCCGAGAAGCGAGCTGTCGGGCCTCACCCCCGATGTGAAGGAGTAGACTGCCCCTAGTCCTATCACGGGAACCAGAGCGAAGAGCATGAGCGTTGTCGTCAGAGCGGTTCGCCGCCCTAGCCCTGAAGCGCCTGTCACGTCCTCTCTGAGGTGGCCGAACACGACGAAGGCCGAAAGCAGTTCGACAACACTGTCGCCTCCGAAGGCCAGAAGCGCTAGGCTCCCCGCTAGAACTCCCGCGACAATTGAGCCTACCGCTTCGACTGACATCCAGAGAGAACTGAGATATTCTATGGAGATGGCGCGGCTCAGCCTCCCCATCCTCCAAGCAACATGGGGAGCAGGGCAGCAACAGCCTGCGCAGTTCGAGCAGGACTCGGGGATGGAACAATCTTCGCAGGACGTCTCCACGCAACCGCACGACTCACACGGCAGAGGCGAGAAGGACATGAGCGGCCAGGGAATCCGTCCATGTTCACGCCTTATGAGTGTGACTCCGGCTAGGGATGACGTTCACGGGCCGCATTGAGTGAGCGCCATCGATCCGTCGCCGCATTCGACGTTCACGCCTACCGCCTCCGAGGGGTCGTCCCGTCGAGGCCCTAGTTGGCCTGACGTAGTTGTGGAGGATTTGGAGGTCCTCGACTATCGGTGAGTCTGGCGTCTGGGGGTTCCCCACCACCTTCTCGCCGTCAGAGAACTGCGCTAGTGCTCTACATGCTGTCACTGCGAGTCCTCGTCTGATGGCAGGCTCCGCGACATAGACGTACTCATCTCCGTGGTTCGTCTGGAAGTCCCTATTGAGGGGGGTGATGCAATTGAAGGAGTTCCCCCGGGTTGGGCTATACTGACCACGACGGCTTTCTGGGGATTGAGAGCTGTCGGCCGCGAAGCGACGCTTCTACTGCCCGGCCTTGACCCGCTCTTCCTCGTAGACCGGCGTGCCCTCTTCGCGCCTCAGGACGACCCTTCCGAATTCCCTGTACAGCGTCCTCGTCACCGAGCCGACGCCACCGGCTCCGATCTTTGTGCCGCCGATGGTGCCCACAGCGAGAATCTCGGACTTCGTTCCTGCGAGGAACACCTCGTCAGCGGTGATGAGCTCGAAAGGAGTGACGTCGCGCTCCAGGACTTCAATCCCGTTGTCATGACAGATAGAGATGACCCTGGCTCTGGTGATGCCATGGAGTATGCCTGCCGCAGATGACGGCGTCGAGACCTTGCCGCCCTTCACCAGGAACACGTTGGCCACGCTCGCCTCGGACACGAAGCCCCGTTGGTCGAGCATGATTGCGTCGTCGGCCCCCGCGTTGTTCGCTTCCAGTTTTGCCAGAATGCTGTTCAGGTAATTCAGCGACTTTATCTCGTGAGACGTCCCCGCCACAGAGTCTCTCCGCACAGACGACATCACGAGCTTGACCGTCCTGGGCTCTCTTGGCCCGAGCGCCGAGGCCATGGGTTCGGCGATTATGATGACCGTGGCATCCTTGCACAGCGCAGGGTTGACGCCGAGGTCGCCGGTCCCCCTCGTGACCACGAGCCTCACGTAGGCGTCCTGGAGGCGGTTCTTCCGAAGAGTGTCGAGCACGGCTTCAGTCATTCCCCGTTTCCCCAGGGGCATCCTCAGACCGATGCTCTTGGCAGAGTCGAACAGTCGGTCAATGTGATCTTCCAGCCTGAACACTCTGCCGTTGTAGACCCTTATCCCCTCGAATACGCCGTCGCCGTAGAGAAGGCCATGGTCGAAGACGGAGACGACAGCCTTCGACTTCTCGGTGAATCGACCGTTCACGTATACGAGGAGTTCCTTCTCCACGATTTCGGCGAGACTCGTGATGATTTTAAAGCATTGGGTTCGGCCACGGCCGGAAGTCTAGCCGACCTCTTGGAGTATTGCCGGATCCGCGTCGGCCCCGGTCCCAATTATCGTCGCAGTGACCGTGTTGCTCGAGTCGGATATCACAGATCGAGTTGCTCCCCTCGTTCACCTCGAAGATCTCGTCCAGCGCCGGGTCGTACGCTCCGCCGTACGGGTCTGTCCCGACCGTGATTGTATGGGTCACTGTGTTGCTCGAGTCAGCGATGACCAGGACTTCCGTCGCCGTTGTTCGTGACTAAGACCTCTTGGTCCCAGAGTCGTACACGAGGCCGCGTGGATCGTCAAAACCGTTTACCGTCGCAGCGACGGTTGAGCCCGAGATGACTGAGACCGAGTCGCCCGAGTTGTTGGGAACGAAAATCTCCCCCGTGTGAGGGTCATAGGCTGCACTGCGAGCCCCCGCTCCTACGGTGATTTCAGCGACGACTGTCTGCGCGTGCGCCAGCGGGGATGACAGCGTAACGAGGACTACGAACATCAGGGCGACAGTAACTACAAGAGTGGCCTTCCCGGAGGCGATGCGCACTATCGACCGCCTCCTGCATCGGCCGCGACGGTCAGCACCGTCGGAGGCGGGTGCGAAAGACGCCTTCCATAGCCGACAGTAGCAATGCTAAGCGTAATGCACATCTCTGGACACGTGACGTCGAGCGGCCGATGCGTCTAGTACTTGACTGTGCAGAGACTTCAATGCGCTTCACTCTGAAACACGAAGAGGACGCAACTCCTAGGCGTCGAACCAAAGTCTCCCAAGTGAGCAGCGACTAGACTGCTCAGCTGCAGTCTATCCCTCGTCCACCCTCCGAAGCGGCGGGACCTGCCGGCTAACGGTCGGGCAGCCGGGAGAGGACGTACGGGAGGACCCCTCCATCGCGGACGTACCCGAGCTCGGTCTGGTTGTCGACGCGACACACCGCCTGGAAGCTGACCTCTCCCCGCTCCCCTTTCGCAGTGACATGGACGTTCTGGCGCGGCGCCGTCATCCGTTTGATCCCCGATATGTCGAACGACTCTCTGCCCGTAAGACCGAGTGAGCGGACGCTCTCGCCCTCTCGGAACTGCAGCGGGATGACACCCATAGAGACGAGGTTGCTACGATGAATCCGCTCGAAGTCTTCGACTATGACCGCCCTGACCCCGAGAAGTTTCGGCGCCTTGGCCGCCCAGTCCCGGGAGCTCCCCGCACCGTACTGCTTCCCTGCGAGGACTACCAGGGGGACCTTCTCCGCGGCATACCTCACGGCCGCGTCGTAGATTGTCATGACCTCCCCGTCAGGCAGGTGAGCGGTGAAACCGCCCTCCTTGCCCTCGACGAGGGAGTTTCTCAGCCTGATGTTAGCGAAGCCCCCCCTCGTCATGACCTCGTCGTTTCCGCGCCTGCTCCCGTATGTGGAGAGGTGCAGCAAGTCAACGCCGCGGCCAGTCAGATACTTCCCCGCGGGACTGTCAACCGGGATTGTGCCCGCGGGCGAGATGTGGTCGGTCGTCACTTTGTCCCCAAGCACGGCGAGAGCCCGGGCTCCGACGATGTCAGTCGCCCCTACGACGTACCCGGCGTCGAACCAGGGAGGCCTGCGGATGTACGTCGAGCCCTTTTCCCACGCGTAAACGTCCCCCAACTTCGAGGGGAGGGACTCCCAGTTCTCGTCCCCCTTCATGGCGTCACTGTAGCGCCCCGCGTAGAGGGACGGCGAGATGGACTTCTCCACCACCTGCTTTATCTCTCGAAGCGATGGCCAGATGTCGCGGAGGAAGATAGGGCGCCCATCTGAGGAGGTTCCGAGCGGGGCAGAGGCGAAGTCGAAGTCGATCCGCCCGGCGAGGGCATAGGCGACGACAAGCATCGGGGACATGAGGAATGCGCCCCTCACCAGAGGGTGTATCCTTCCGTCGAAGTTCCTGTTCCCAGAGAGAACCGCCACGGCGTAGACCTTCCCTGCCGAGATTGTAGCTTCTATCTCCGGAGAGAGAGGGCCGCTGTTCCCGATGCAGGTAGTGCAGCCGTACCCGACCAGCCTGAAGCCCAGCCCGTCCAGACGAGGCAGGAGTCCCGAGTTCTGGAGGTAGTCGGTGACGACCCTGGACCCTGGCGCCAGGCTGGGCTTGACCCAAGGCTTGACTCTCAGCCCGGCCGCGGACGCGTTCCTCGCCAGGAGTCCCGCGCCAATCATCACAGTCGGGTTCGAGGTGTTCGTGCAGCTCGTGATAGCCGCTATGACGACGCTTCCGTCTGAGAGGGCACCTCTTGCTTCGCCGCCCCCCTGCAAGATGAGCGCGCTACCATGTGCGTTTGCAACAGTCTCAGCCGCAGGCACGCCGGCCGGAGTGTGCTGAGCGAATAGCGTGCGAGA
This sequence comes from Nitrososphaerales archaeon, assembly GCA_030038395.1. GTDB lineage: Archaea > Thermoproteota > Nitrososphaeria > Nitrososphaerales > Gagatemarchaeaceae > UBA183. The sequence goes on along the minus strand of JASHOZ010000068.1, from coordinate 13,241 downwards.
GAACGTGGGGACTGACTGCAGGGTGTGTCTCTCCTCGGGGTTTCTTGGCCCTGCGATCGACGACTCCACTCCGTCCAAGTCGATCGTCAACACTTCGGAGTATCTTGGTTCCTCGTCCCCGATGAAGAACCCGAACCTCTTGGCGTACCGCTCCACGAGGTCGACGTCTTCTCGGGGGCGGGACGTCGCGACCAGGTACTTTATCGTCGAACTGTCCACGGGACAGAAGCCGGCCGTCGCACCATACTCGGGCGACATGTTCCCGATCGTCGCCCGGTCGGGCACGCTGAGCTCGCCGTAGCCTTCGCCGAAGTACTCAACGAACGAGCCGACAACGTTCTTCTCCCGTAGCCGCTCCGTGACTGCCAGTACGAGGTCCGTCGGGGTGACTCCCTCGCGCAACGAGCCCGTGAACTTGACACCCAGCACCCTGGGGATCGGCATGTGGTAGGGCTGGCCCAGCATGACCGCTTCCGCCTCTATTCCACCCACTCCCCACCCGAGGCACCCGAGTCCGTTGACCATCGTAGTGTGCGAGTCGGTCCCTACTAGGGTGTCCGGGAACGCGTACAGGGTCCCTCCCGACTCGGAGGTAGCAACGACGCGTGAGAGATACTCCAGGTTGACCTGGTGACAGATTCCTTTTCCCGGGGGGAAGACCCTGAGCCCGCGGAACGACGCCTGGGCCCACTTCAGCAGGGAGTAGCGCTCGGAGTTACGCTCGTACTCCTTCTCCAGGTTGACTGAGAACGCCATCGGGTCGCCCCATGCGTCCACCTGGACGGAGTGGTCGATCACAAGGTCGACCGGCACTGTCGAGTTGACGCGCGCGGGGTCGGAGCCGGCCCGCTTCGCCGCGTCGCGCATTCCGGCCAGGTCGACGATCAAGGGAACCCCAGTGTAGTCTTGCAGAAGCACCCGGTACGGCATGAAAGGCGTCTCGTTTCCTACCGATGTCGGCCACTTCGCGAGGTCGTGGGCAGCTTCAAGCGCTCCTGGGACCGACCCCGAGTGCCTCGCGGCGTTCTCTATGAGCACGCGAATAGAAAACGGGAGCCGACCGACGTCATATCCGATGTCGTGCAGCTTCGTGACATTGAAGGCGCGAGCCTTCCCGGAAGGCGTGTCAATCGTCTCGCAGATCTGCTCAAGGTTCTCTAAGGGCAACCTAGTGGGTCAGAAGTGCGGCTTCAGCGGCTCTATTTGAATCTGAATCACCCGGCTGGTCAGCCTCGAGCGGTATTCTCCGTCCCCGCAGCAGCGACGGAATCAGCGCCACGATGTTTACGCAGGCGAGGACAAGGTAGACGAAGTGCAGCCCGCTCGCGAATGCAATCCGCACGGAGAGAGAGAGGGTCGACGGGTTTATCGAGGATATCACGTTGCTGATAAGGGAGTAAGGGACGCGGAGCGTCATGAGGAGGATGACGGCGTTGACGCTGATCGTGTAGCCCACGTTGAAGAATGTCGCCCTGAGCGCCGACGCCACGGCGCGCCGCTTCGCCGGAACGGAGCCCATGATCGAGCTCATGTTCGGGGAGGCGAAGAGCCCTGTCCCTGCACCGCCGAGGACCAAGAGGACGGCTATGGTCGAGTATGGAGCGCTAACTGCTGCCTGGGAGAAGAGGAACAGGGAGGCGGTTATGACGACTAGCCCTGCCGTGGTGAATGGGAGCGGACCGTACTTGTCGGAGAGGCGGCCGCTGACCGGACCGACGAGGAGAAAAGCGAAGTCGAAGGGGAGCAGCGCGAGCCCCGCTTGGAGCGGCGAGTACCCGTTTACGAGCTGCAGGTAGAGGCTAATCACCAGCAAGAACGCCCCCCACGCGATCGAGTTGATCATCTGCGCGAGCGAACCGCCGGTGAATTCGTGGATTCCCAGCAGGCGCAGATCGAGGAGAGGGTATTCGATCCGGCGCTCCACGTGGACGAAGAGGGCGAGCGAGACCGCGGAGACGACAGCGAGGACGCCTGCCACCCAGTACTCCGCGAACCCGTACGCTGCGAACGTAAGAGCCAAGAGGAGCGTAGAGATGAAGACCGTGAAGCTTCCGAATCCGAGCCAGTCCATAGGGGCCGTCCGCTCAGGCTTTCCAATCTCGTGCAGGCGCCTGTAGGCCCAGGCCGTCCCGAAGAGCCCCACGGGTATGTTGATGAAGAAGAGGTACCTCCAGTCTAACACTGCCAGTATGAGCCCGCTCAGTGTGAGTCCGCCGATTGCGCCCGCCCTGAACGCGATCTGGTTGATCCCCAAGGCGGTGCCGAGCTGGCCGGATGGAAAGGCGTCGGTTATGATTGCAGCGCTGTTCGCGAAGAGCGCGGCCGAGCCTAGGCCTTGGAAGATTCTTGCCGCAATGAAGGCATTCGGGTCCCCTGATATGGCTGTGAAGAGGGAGCCGACCGTGAATATCGTGAACCCGATCGAGTAGACCTTCACCCGTCCGAACATGTCGCTCACCCTCCCGATGAACAGGAGCGCCACGGTGCTCCCTATCGTGTAGGCCTGCGTGAACCATATCGCCTGCTCAGCGTCTGCGTGAAGGGCGGCAGCGACCGTGGGGAGGCCGACGATCACTATTCTCCCGTCGATCCCGCTCATCAGCACGCCGACAGTCGTCACCGTTAGGACAGTCCACTTGTACTGCAATCTGGAAACCTGTAGTCCGGCTACTACCCTGCGGCCCCTCGCCCCGCGTTGGGGTGTTAAGGATTATCAAAGGGAAAACGTTGAATTACACGAGAGAGCGCTTCGGCCCGAGCTGTCCCACAAGCCCAACCTGCTGATCAATGAGAAGAGCCCGTACCTGAGGGAGCACGCCTACAATCCCGTCATGTGGAGGCCTTGGGGGGAGGAGGCGTTTCGGAAGGCGAAGAACGACGGGAAGCCGATATTCCTCAGCATAGGATATTCGACCTGCCACTGGTGCCATCAGTTCGCCCGCGAGTCGTTCGAGGACGAGAAGACCTCCGCGCTGATCAACAAGAACTTCATCCCGATAAAAGTCGACAGGGAGGAGATGCCCGAGGTCGACGCCTACTACATGCGGGCCGTGCAGGCCCTCACAGGGAGCGGCGGCTGGCCCCTCTCCGTCTTCCTCACTCCAGACCTGAAGCCGTTCTATGGAGGCACGTACTTCCCTCCAGAGCCGAGGTACGGCATGCCCAGCTTCAGACAGGTTCTGGACACGGTCGCGGAAATGTGGCGGGAGAGGAAAGCCGACGTAGTAGACAACGCCAGCCAACTGACACGCGCGATAACTGAGGAGTTGGCCCCCAAGGGGCTCCAGCGCCTGGATGCGAGCCTGCTGGACGACGGGTACTCCTCCTTGGTGTCGTCCTTCGACCCCGAGTGGGGGGGGTTCGGAGGCCCGCCGAAGTTCCCGCTCCCGGTCGCCGGGGGCTACCTTCTTCGATACTACTTCAGGACGGGGAAGGAGACAGCGCTCCGGAGCGTCCGCAAGACGCTGGATGGGATGATGATGGGCGGAATCAGGGACCACCTAGGCGGTGGCTTCCACCGCTATTCGACCGACAGGACATGGCTCGTGCCGCACTTTGAGAAGATGCTGTACGACAACGCACTCCTCGTGAGACTCTACTCCGAAGCCTACCAGACCACGGGCGAGCGCGGATATCTGGACGTGGCGGAGGAGTGCGTCGCATGGCTGCTGGGCGAGATGAGAGACAAGGAAGGGGGTTTCTACTCCGCGCAGGACGCTGACACCGGCGAGGGCGAAGGGGCGTTCTACACATGGACGCCTTCGGAGGTGGAGCACGTGCTCGGGGAGGGGGACGCGAGAAGGTTCTGCGCCGCCTACGGCGTGACCGGTAGCGGGAACCACGACGGGAGGTCGATTCTGCATCTCCGCCAGCCCCTCCAAGGAGACGCCGTCTCCGGCGAAGCGCGGCTATGGACGAGTTCCCTCTACGAAGAGCGTAGAAAGAGACCTAGGCCGGCGACAGATACCAAGGTGCTGACCTCCTGGAACGGGCTCGCAATCTCGTCGCTCTCATTCGTTGGTGCTGTTGCCGGGAACCCGAAGCACGTGGCGGCCGCCGAACGGGCGGCTGCGTTCGTGCTCGACAAGAACCAACGGGGCGGGAGGCTCCTGAGAAGATTCGCCGACGGCGAGTCCGCCCTTGACGGGACGCTCGACGACTACGCCTTCCTAGCTGGGGGGCTCCTGGACCTATTCGAAGCGTCGGGAAAGCCAAGGTGGCTCTCGGAAGCGCTCAGGCTTTCGGGCGTGATGATGGACCTCTTCGAGGACAAGAAGGCGGGCGGGCTGTATCTCACCGTGGAGAACGTCCCGGCGCGCCTTAAGGAGGGGCATGACGGGGTCATCCCGTCGGGAAACTCGGCGGCGGCCATCGTCCTGACTCGCCTTGCCGAGGTCACGGGGAAGGCGGAGCTCAGAGGCGCCGCGGAGCGCATCCTCAAAGCATTCGGGGGAGAGATTGACCGCGACCCGGGAGGGCACGCCGCGATGCTGACCGCGTTCGACCTCCTGTCGAACGGCATGCTCGCGGTCGTCGTGGCTTCGAAGACAAGAGAGAGTGGAATGCCGCTGATGCGCGAGGTGTGGCGCCCCTTCCTCCCCGACAAGGTCGTCATCCCCGCCCACACTCTTCCCTTCAACGAGCTCGCCGAACTCACCGGCCTCTTAGATGGGCGACGGCCGGGGGTCAGACCTACAGCGTACGTCTGCAGGAACCTCACGTGCGACTTGCCTGCCACTGACCCCGAGACGCTCCGCTCGCAGCTGTCAAGCGGGAAAGGGCACGCCTAAAAGCGTCCGCGCGCGACCGAACGTCCATGGCCAGGCTGTGGGAGATTCGTGGCCTCTTCGGAAACGAGTTCGCCATGGAGGAGGCGATAAGAGAGCTGAAGGAGCATGATGGGTTCGAGTGGACGGTCCTAGACAGGAGGAACCTCTCGGTGAGGTTTGCGAAGCGAGACCCGGTGAAGGAGGGCATAGTGAAGCGGATGTTCGAGATCCACCACGGCTTCGTGGAGTCCGAGGCTCCCCTCGGTGAGTACGACGAGCGCAGGGAAAGTGCGAAGCGCGACAAACTCAAGCGAGAAGAGAAGAAGAAGCTCAAAGCGCACTGAACGGAGCGCGGCCGGCACATCAGCCCGTGAAGTTCTGGTAGACTGATGGATAGTCGTTGATCAGGATCAGGTTGAGATTCAGCACGTCGACGTACGGGCTCCCGAAGATCCAGAAGGTCCCCTCGACGTTCGAGTCCACAATCGAAGTCAGGGCGGACACGGAGACTCGCCCGCCCGTAGCGTTGCTTATCCCGGGGATCTGCGACAGGGCGTCTGCCTGGGTGATGTCAGGGTCGACACCCGACGCGGACTCGTTCGCGAGCCTTGGCTGGAAGAACTCCGAGGAGTTGAAGGACTGCGCGATCAACTCCGACCCGACGTTCCTGCCGTCGAGCTGCCTGAGCTCGCCGTTTGCCTGATAGGGGAAGAGCGCCTGCGCTATCCCGGTCACTAAGAGGGGGAAGAAGAGTCCGCAGACTATCAGCGAAATCAGCGACACAACGATGATAGGTCGGTAGTTTGACTTTCTCTTGGATGTCTCCAACTATATCACCGAGATCAGCAGGTCGATCAGCTTTATGCCTACGAATGGGACGATCACGCCGCCGACCCCCCATACCATCACGTTGCGGAGGAAGATAGACATCGTGCCCGACGGCTTGAACGACACCCCTCTCATCGCCAAGGGAATCAGCATCGGAATGATGATCGCGTTGAATATGAGGGCCGAGAGAACGGCGCTCTCGAGGCCAAGCCCGAGGATGTTCAGCTGAGGTATGGCCGCAGAGAAGAGGACGGGCACTATCGCGAAATATTTGGCGACGTCGTTCGCTATGCTGAATGCGGTCACCGCCCCTCTCGTCATCAGGAGCTGCTTGCCGAGCATCACGACCTCTATCACCTTCGCGGGGTTGGACTCCAGGTCCACCATGTTCGCGGCCTCCTTGGCAGCCTCGGTCCCTGAGCTCATCGCCAGCCCCACGTCGGCGACGGCCAGGGCGGGAGCGTCATTGGTCCCGTCCCCTATCATCGCGACGATGCGGGAGTCCTTCTGCTCCTTCTGGACGATGCTGAACTTCACTTCGGGCCTCGCCTGCGGGACATACTCGTCAATCCCCACCTCAGAAGCTATGCTCTTCGCGGTGAGGGGCTGGTCGCCCGTAATCATGACTGGCCTGATGTCCATGGCCTTAACGGCCATGACCTTGTCCCGGATTCCCTCCTTCAAGACGTCCTTCAGCCTTATCACGCCGAGCGCGGAGCCGTTGCGCGAGACGACGATGGGAGTCTCCCCTGCGCCGGACACTCCATTGACCACCTCGTCGTAGAGAGGAGGGACGGCGCCTAGGCTGCTCTTCATGGAGTCTGGCGCCCCCTTCAGGACCTCGACTTCCGGCTCGTTCTCGTCGAGGCCCTCGAGCGCCTCCGGCGCCTTCCTCCTGAACCTCCTTCTCTCCCCCCCGCTGTCTATGCCCTTTGGCAGCCCGAGCATCAAGCCCCGGCTCATCTTGACGCCGCTCGTTCTCGAGGTGGCGGAGAATGGGTAGACCTTCGAGAGTTCGAGTGAGTTTAGCTCCTTCGGGATGTATCCGCTGTCGTATGCGAGGCGGATTATGCTCCTCCCTTCAGGCGTGTCGTCGTACCACGAGGACAGGAACGAGGCCTCCCCCACCTCCTTGACCGTGTGACCCTCGAAGGGGATGAACTCAATCGCCTGCCTGTTCCCCACCGTTATGGTGCCGGTCTTGTCCAAGAGGATGACGTCGACATCCCCTGCGGTCTCGACGGCCTTCCCCGACTTCGCGACTATCCTGTTCGCGTAGAGTCGCGACACCCCGGAGAGGCCGATCGCCGGAAGGAGCGCCCCTATGGTGGTCGGAAGCAGGCAGACATAGAGGGCTATCAGCACGGAGAGGTCGGCCCCGAGGTGAAGAGTGATGGAGAGGCCCAGCAGCGAGACTATGATTATTGTGAATATCGCGGTCAGGCCCAGGAGGACCATGGTCACTGCCTGCTCGTTCGGCGTCTTGGGACGCTTCGAGGACTCCACTAGGTGTATCATCTGATCGATGAACGTCTCGCCCGGGTTCGCGGTCACCTTCACCGTGAGGGTGTCGGTGACCACCCTGGACCCGCCGATCACCGAGTCCCCTGGTGCTTTCCTGACGGGCGCGGACTCCCCTGTCATCAGGGACTCGTCGACCATCGCGATTCCTTCGATCACCTCCGCGTCAATGGGAATCGTCTCACCCTTCTCGAGGAGGACAAGGTCCCCTTTCCGCAGGTCCGTGGACTTCGTCGGGACCATGTCGGTCGCCCACCCCTGCTTGATGACCTTCCTGCTCGTGACCTCAGTCTCGAGGCGACGAAGGCTGCTCGCCGTGTTACGGGCCTGCTGTTCGGCTAGCGCGTCCGCAAGCGTGCTGAACCACACGGTAATGATGAGGATGGCGGCTACTTCGAGGTAGAAGGTCTGCTTCGACGCGGACGCCACGCTGCCGAAGCCCTGCGGGTAGACCGCCATGGCCGCCACCACGAGGAATGTCATCTCCACTATGAACATCACGGGATTTGACAGCAGAGAGAAAGGACTGAGCCTGACGACCGAGTCCTTGAGGACTTGAGAGGTGAATGGAGGGAGGCGGCTGAACCGCCCTCGCCTGCCAGGCGCGCTATCCAAAGCCATTCACGCTCCCTTGGAAGTAGGACTGAATCGGTCCCAGGACGAGGAAGGGGAAGAATGTGAGCACGACCAGTATGAGTATGCTCCCGATGAGGACCAACGAGAACGTGATGCTGTCCGTCCGGAGGCCCGAGACCGCTGTCCTCGCCCTGCCGATCATGGAACCCCCCAGCGCCATCAGAATGGCGATAGGCCCGTATCGTCCCAGGAAGATCACAACAGCCGTTGCGACGTTGAAGAAGGGGGTGTTCGCTGCGGTACCCAGGAAATCCGAACCGTTGTTAGACGCCGCAGACGTGAACTCGTAGAGTATCTGTGTGAAGCCGATTGGAGCTCCGTTGACGCCAATCGCCGCGGCCGCCCCCGAGGCGTACGCCAGGACGGTGGGGATCAGGATTATGATGGGGTGGATGAGGAACGCGAGCATCACGAGCTTCACGTCCCTGCTCGTTATCTTGATCCCTAGGTATTCCGGCGTCCTGCCGGACATCAGGCCGACTATGAAGACGGTGATGACAATGTACATCACCATGTACATCAGACCCACGCCTTTCCCGCCCGGCGTAGACTGGATCAGCATCCCCATGAAGGCGGCGAGGATGACCAGCGGGTGCATCGCGGACAGCGTGGTGTTCACCGAGCCCGTCGTGACCGCGGTAGTTACCACAGTCCAGAACACGGACATGAACCCGCCTATCCGCGTCTCTATCCCTTGCCCGACGGCCGGCGCGTTGGGGATGAAGGCTATCCCTAGGTCGATGATAAAGAGCCCATATGCCCCGATAAGGATCGGTCTGGTTTCGCGCTTCTTTCCCAGGAGCTCCCCGAAGACGAAGATCAGTGCGGTCGGGAGGAGGAGCATCAGGCCGATCTCGAAGACGTCTGAGAGAGGGCTGGGGTTCATGAACGGGTATGCGGCGTTCGCGCCGTAGTAGCCCCCACCGTTGGTCCCGAGTTGCATTATCGACACGAGAGATGCTACTGGCCCCACCAGTATCGACCGCGAGGCCCCTTCGACTGTGGTGACTGTGGTGTACCCGCTCAGCGTCTGGGGGACTCCGAGGGCCACCAGCACGACCGCAGCGACAAGGCAGAACGGTATCAGGATGCGCGTCAACGTCCTGACGAAATCGACGTAGAAGTTCCCCATGTCCTTCGACCCCACGATGAAACCCCTCACCATCGCCACGCCCATGCAGATCCCAGTCGCGGCGGAGGTGAACTGGAGGAACTGGATGGCGGTCATCTGGCTGAGATAGGACAGAGTGACCTCCCCCGCGTAGTGCTGCAGGTTCGTGTTCGTTCCGAAGGAGATCACGGTATTGAATGCGAGGTCCCAGCTGAGTCCGGGGAAGCCCTGGGGGTTCAGCGGTAGCGAGCCCTGGAAGACGAGGATGAGGTACGCGATGACCATCTGGACGATGTTCACGCAGAGGCCCGCGAGGAAGTACTCCTTCCACCCCATCCTGTGCTCTTCATCGACGCCTGCGAGCTTGTAGACTCCCTTCTCGACCGGGTTCAGGACCCTGTCGAGACGGCCGGGGACGCGCTTGTAGACCCTTACGAGATATGGGGCGGTCAGCCACGCCAGAAACAGGGACGCCCCAAGGATCAGCGCAACCGAGAGGAACTCAGGGAGCGTGATCAAGAGCCGGCGCCCTTCCAGTCCATAGCCTTCCTAGTCAAACAGGGAGTCACCGGGGAGAGGGCTACTGACGGGGGCGCTTCAGCGCCTCGGCGCCGTTGCCTGACCGTGGGCCCTTGTGGGTGTGCAGCACCACTGAGCTGACAGTGCTCTTCACCCCCCTTATCTTCAGTATCTTGTTCTTCAGAAGCTCCCTGAACTCTTCGATGTCTTGTGCGGACACCAGCGTGACGATGTCGAACTCGCCTGTGACCTCATACAGTTCTTCAAGACTGTCCAGCTTAGACAGCGCCGCGACGACGTTGTCCATCTCCGCCGACTCCACAAATATGTCTACGAAAGCCAGGATTCTGGACAAGCCTTTCCATCTTCGCCGATACGCGCGGCCGCTGTGTTTGCCTTATATCCCTTTCAGTCACGAACAGGATGCTGTCTCATCTGTGCTAAAGGCGGCCGGTCAGACTGATTAACGCCGCCTAGGCGTCTCTAAATGCCTTGGAGAGCCAGCAGACTCGAAGGAGCCTCTTCGTCGCGTGCCTAGCGATGGCTGCATCCAGGGTCGGATTCGGCGTCGTCGTGATCGTCTTTCCGGCGTATCTGTCAGGCGCCTCTGACCTGGAGGTCGCCGGCGCCCTCGCCTTGTACCCCCTTGCCGAGGCCGCGATGTCTCTTCCGGTCGGCTTTCTGTGCGACAGCAGAGGACGGAAGGCTGTGTTCGCCGCCTCGCTGGCTGCGATGGCCGTCCTGATGGCCTCCATTGCACTCACGCGGAACATCTACGTCGTCGCAGGGATCCACGCGGCGATGGGGGTGGGCGCGGCGGGGGTTACGGTCTCGACCCTGGCCATAGTCACCGACTCGACCGCGCCTTCCACTCGGGGAGCGGGGATGGGGGGTTTCGACCTGGCAGACATCGGCGGCTACGCGGTCGGGATCGTGCTCGGCGCGCGGCTGTCTGCCGCGTTTCCCCACGCCCTTGGCTCGGCATTCCTCGTCACGTCCCTCGTAGTCGCATCGGCCCTTGCCGTCGTGGTCCTTGGCGTCAGGGAGCCTCCCCGCCGCCGGATAGAGCGCCAAGCGTCGTCGAGCCCTCTCTCCTCACTTGACGCGCGCGGGAGAGCCGCCCTCCCGCTCTGGTTCGGTGTTACGGTTCTTCTGGGGACAGTTTTCTTCCTCCCTCGAGCCTTCGCAAGGTCTGGCATTTCGCTGGGCGCTACTTCGGACATCCTGGTCGTCGGAATCGCGGTGTTAGGGGCAGGGGCCGTTGGGTTCGGCGCTCTGTCTGACAGGATCGGTAGAGGGGTCGTCATGCTGGTGGGCGTGTCGGGTCTCATCGAGCTGCTCGTTGCGCTGATCCTGATCTTCCACAGTGGTGGGCACTCCTTCGTCAAGAACCTTCCTCTGCTCGGGCTTCTGCTCTTCACGTCATCCGCAATCGTTCCGACCGTGCTTGCGACGGCCGGGGACGGCGCCGCCGAGTCGACCAGAGGGACGGCCATGGGATTCTACACCACGTTGCTGAGCGTCGGCTCTGCGACTGGGACGCTCGCCGCGGGGGTCGCGCACTCCCTGGGAGGTCTCGCCGGGGTCTTCGAGGCTGCCTGCGGGGCGTTCTTTCTTAGCTGCCTGGTTTCACTGGTGATGTGGGTGAGGGTGGGAAGAGCAGTGAAGCGGAAAGCGTTATAGTTTCTCGGGAGGGCCGCCACTCCTACGCGGGGGTCGCCCAGCCTGGTCAACGGCGCGAGGCTTAGGACCTCGTCCCTCAGGGGTTCGTGGGTTCGAATCCCACCCCCCGCACCCAACTCGCCGCACTGAACCTCATGTTTGGGTCTCGGCCTGCAGTCGAGACTCCGAGCCCAAAGTGAGGCCGACACGGCAAGATTGGTTTGGCAGGGGTTGCTTCTCGCTGCTGACCATCAAGCCCTTAGCCTGGAGACCTTCTCTGCGTCCTTTTCTGTGAAGCTCTCGACAGGAGGAATGACCTTGTGACGGTAGTAGACTCTGGAACGCGGGAGGAACCGCATCTCCACGAGATTCTGGAATCTTACCCCCTGCTTCTCTGTGAGCATCGACTCCCCCATCAGGCAGACGGGGCAGGAGAAGAGCGCGCTCCCTTCGTTGCGCAGGCGTTTGAGGACGTTCGTATAGTATGGAGCGTACGTCCAGGTCGCCACCAAAGCCTTGGGAGGACTCCCTTCTATCCTGAAGTCGCCGTTCTTCGCGAAGCCTCCCTTCATGAAGTATTGCTTGATCCTGTAGAATAGCACCTCGAGGTCATCAGACCTTTCGACTACCCTTGCGTCTACGAGGTAGTCGACCATAGCTGTCCCTATCCGGTCCAAAATCAACTGGGCTTGCGCGCCGAGCTGGTTATCTAGCGCCTTCGTTACGCCGTATAGGGCCATCTCGTAAATCACCCAGTCGATCCTCCTCGGCCTGGCGGGGCCCCTGTTCAGACTCTTTCGTCCGCCATAGATGTTCGTGCCGTCGCCTGCCGTCAGGTAGTCAACGAAGCCCGTCACCGAGGGCGCCGACTGGCGCCCCTTGAATCGGAGCGGAACCTCCGGGCCGAACCCGTTCCGAGTGAGCAGCCCCCTCAGGGCTGCGGCGAACGCTTTCCTTCGCTCTGGGTGCCTAACTCGTCCCGAGTCAATCAGGTATTGGAGCATCAGTTCCCCTATATCGTCAAGGAGGGGCTTGCTGTCCTCCCCGAAGTACTCCAGGCTTTTCCTTACAGCGTAGAGGAACGAGTCGAACGCGACCCGGTCGATGGCCTTCGGCATCCCCTTCGTTTCTAGTTTGGCCAACTCAGCCTCCAACCTTCACATAGGCATCGCAGAATTGAGCCAGCTGAGCGGCCATATCCTTCCCTTCCTCCATTTCCACGAGGACGAGCGCCCCGGACAGTCTCATGCTCCTTAGCTTCTCGGCAACTGCATGACAAAACCTTGCCACGGACTTCGTGTCATTGTAAAGGAGAAGCGTCGTGACCGAATCGAACAGCACGAACCTAACCTGCTTCTCAGACGCGAGCTTCATGACGGCGACGCAGATGTCTGTGAGTTCTCTCATCCTCCCGAGGTAGCGACAGGTCTCGGTGTCGTGTTCTGTCGTGTTGGTTATCGAGTCGAGGTAGACCACCCTATCCGAGGGTACCCCGGCCTTACCAAACGCAGCCTGGAGCGTTAGGCACGGCTTGTTCAATGTGATATAGAGGCCCGTTCCGAACCTCTCGGAGAAGTATCTGAGGGTATCCAGAACGCCCTGGTGGTAAACAACGGGGCTCACGTTGAGAAGGATCACAGGATTGTCGAACGGCGACGCCCCTTCCTCTATCAACTCCCTTGGTCCCATGAGTCTGCGCCTGACCTTCGTTGGCTGTATTTCAGGGTTCGAACCCAAGTACACATCTGGCCGTCTTTTCCTCGCACTTCGCGCGCTTCGCCCGAGATGAGCACGATGGACTCGTTCTGTCGACTATGAAACCAGCTGATGAGCTCAGACTCCGTGACTGGACGATGTTGCTGATGCATCGGCTTCCCATGAACCGCCGGAATTCGGCCGGTCAAGCCAGACCACCGAATTCGGGTTTGTTCTCAGGAATGCGTCTCGAAAGCAATGCGGAACCTCGCTTGGCTCGCAGTCGTCGCCGGAGACGTGCACTTTGAAGGGCTACCTGAGTAGCCCTAGTCTGACTTCCGCAAACAAGAATTCAACGCGGCGACCTGCGCTCTCAGTCCACGAGCTCGCCGCAGCTTGCGTTCACCGTGGTGGCAGTGATGGCGCTCGCATAGTCCGAAGCGATGAAGACGGCGGCATTCGCCACTTCCGCAAGTAGCGGGAGGCGTTTCAGCGCCGTG
>JASHOZ010000067.1 GCA_030038395.1 Nitrososphaerales archaeon | reverse complement strand
GACTCCATAACGGTCCCTATCAGGGAGATCTCTAGGGTCCCCTACGCCGGACCGGTGCACAACCTCGAAACCACCGACAGCACCTACCTGGCTTCCAATGCGGTGGTCCACAACTGCTCTGTGGAAGTTGGGGCGGCGGCCGGCTCGCGCTTCGACTTCGAGAGGTTCGGGACGCTCGAGGCGTTCGGCTCTCTGCGGCAGTGCGACCTGCTAATCGTGATGGGGACGGTGACGCGCAAGCTCGCCCCGAGGCTGAAGCTGATCTACGACCAGATGGCCGAGCCGAAGTGGACAATTGCAATGGGGGCGTGCGCGATAACAGGCGGGCTCTACTTCGACTCCTACAACGTGCTCAGGGGGATTGACGACATAATACCGGTGGACGTCTACGTCCCCGGCTGCCCTCCCAGGGCAGAAGCGCTCCTCCAAGGGCTCGTCCTCCTTCAGGAGAAGATCCGCAAGCTCCCGACGCTCAGCGGCGCGTGACCCGAAAGGTTGAGCCAAGCCACTCCCCCGGCGCCACCGCAGCCGCCGAAGCCGCAAGCGGCGCCACCGCAGCCGAAGCCCGAACCCGCCCGCGCGAAGGGGCTGTCGGCGCAGATCGTCCAGAGGTTCCCAGACGTGAAGGTCGACTGGATGAAGGAGAGGCGCCTTAAGGTCACCACGAAACCGGCGCGCATAAAGGAGCTCGCCATGTTCGCCCGCGACGACCTCGGGTTCGACCACATCAGCACCGTCAGCGGGGTTGACTGGATCGCCAGCAACGAGCTGGAGGTGGTCTACTTCGCCGGAAGCGTGAAGCCCGGGTGGGTGGACTTCGTGGTAGGGATCGCAGAGAGGGTGGCGAGGGAAAACCCGGTCGTCCCCACGCTCATCGAGGTCTGGCCAGGCGCGGAGTACAACGAGCGCGAGACGCACGAGATGTTCGGGATCAACTTCCAGGGGCACCCCGACCAGTCGCACCTCCTCCTGCCGGAGGACTGGAACGACCTCCCGCCGCTGCGAAAGGACTACGTGTCCCCGGGGAGATGAGGGCGGCATGACGGTCGAGTCAGAGTACTCCCCAGACGCGGACAGGATTATGGCGGTGTCGCTCGGCCCGCAGCACCCGGGGGCGGGGCATTTCCGCATCAAGCTCTGGCTCGACGGGGACTTCCTCGTGAGGGCCGAGCCTGACGCGGGGTACGTCCACAGGGGGGAGGAGAAGATGGCGGAGTACCGCAACTACACGCAGAACGTGCCGCACCTTGAGAGGCCCGTGATCCTCGACAGCTCGAACATCCTCCTGCCTTACGCCATCGGCGTCGACGAGCTGATGGGGAACAACGTCCCTCCCAGAGCGCAGTACCTCCGCGTCATAATGTCGGAGGCCAACCGCATAATCTCGCACATGTACTTCCTGGGGATACTGGGGATCTTCGTCGGGCACTCGACGATGATCGAGTGGTCGATGGGGGACAGGGACTTCTGGATAGACTTCGCGGAGAGGATAGGAGGCGCGCGCGTCACTTTCGCGTACGTCATCCCGGGGGGCGTGAGGAACGACATCCCCCAGTACGCGATAGAGAAGGGGCTGCAGACCTGCGACTGGTTCGAGAAGAGGATGGACGAGTATGAGAAGATATTCCTGAAGAATCCCCTCTTCCTCGAAAGGTCCGAGGGGATCGGCGTCCTCCCGTCTGCGGACGCGGTCGCACTTGGCGCCACGGGGACGGTCCTGCGCGCGTCCGGGGTGAAGCACGACCTCAGGAGGGACGAGCCGTACTGCGTCTACCCTGAGCTCGACTTCGACGTCGCCGTGCTGAAGGAGGGGGACTCGTGGGCGCGGGCGTACGTCGCTCTTCTGGAGATGCGCGAGTCGGTCAAGATAATCCGCCAGGCCCTGAAGAAGCTCCCGCAGGGGCCGGTCCGGCTGAAGCTGGGCCCCCAGCCGAGGGTCCCGGCGGGCGAAGTGTACTCCCGGACGGAGGCAGCGCGCGGCGAGATGAGCTACCACATAGTGAGCGACGGTTCCCCGCGGCCGTACAGGCTGAAGATAGGCACGCCGAGCTTCAAGAACCTGCGGGCCCTCCCGTTCCTGCTCAGGAAGGTCCACGTGGCTGACATTCCCGTCATCTACTGGAGTTTAAATTACTGGCCTGTCGAAGCGGATAGGTAGAATCTGGACTCTAATCAGCCTTTGCGCCCCATTCCAGACTATCAGTATCTATCAGAGAGTAAATCGGCCTCTGTCAATCTCTAACACTCTGGTCTCCTTTCACAGTATGCTCTGGACGCTTCCGCGACGCATGTATCTCGTTCTGCCTTGACCGAAGCTCTCAACAGATCCCACCGCGTGAGGAGCGAGCGCCTGAAGTCTCTTGACTCATGGGAAGTGAGATCCAAAACAGTATCCCTCTTGTCTCGTTTCTCTTGATGCTTGACCGGCATCGCTCCCAAGATACGCGCGACCTCGCCATGCCTCCACAGAGACAACTTCCAGATGACCTCGGACCCATTCTTCACACCTCTATCGGCCCGCTGCCGCGCCCGCAGAATCCTCGGGTGAAACCCCCTCGCGCCTAACTCACTTGCGATCAGTTCAAGAGTCAGTTTATCGACGTTTGTCAACGCGAACTCGAATCCACCGCTCGTTCCCTTCTTGTGGTAGAATACGCTTCCGTCGGCGTCGAAGAATCCCGCGAGGAAGGACAGGAACAGCGGCCCGGTCCTCGTCAATTCAACCCAGTCCAAGCCTTTGTCTAAGAGAAACTGGAAAGACGAGTCGAGATCGCACTCTAATGTCCACTCGAATTCAGTCAGGACACTCCTCTTCGGGTACTTCTGGACATGGCCGTATCTCGAGAAGAGAACCGTGAATAGCTGAATCATGGCCGGGTGCGTCGTGCTGACCCTGACTCTGACCGCCCTCCCGTGCCTGACGACGTCGAGGTCACCAATTCTCATACCGACAAGGTACGCCCTCTCCAAAGGGTCGCCGCTGAACGGTCTCCTCTGGTGCTTGGTGACAGACATGATCTGCGCGTCGACCTTGTCGCGCAGCTCGACGCCTCTGCTCTTCAGGTGGTAGAAGACCGTGGCGGGCGAGAAGGCGCCCGCTGAGATCTGCTTCAACGACTCTCCTGACCGATACCGCATTACCCATTCGTCGAGCAGTTCCGGGGTGACTCTCCTGACGTGCTCGGACCTATCCCTCCTCGGGATGCCGTTCTTCTTCAGGTGGAAGAGGACGGTAGACTCGGCCGTCTTCTCGCTGGCGTACTCCAGCCCATACGCCCGCGCGATCTTAGCGGCGGAGAGCTTCTCAGTGACGTACATCTTCTCCAGGTCCTCCCTTTTCGGGGGCCATGGCAGCCGCTCGGGCATCGACTCGGAAGCTGAACAGCCTATTTGGCGGCCCCGGCTGTGGCAGGCCAAAGCTTAATTGAAAATCTCGCGCCGGGTCACGCCGTGGCGACCGACGACGACATCCTGAAGGAGCTGCAGGAGATCCACAAGCTCCTCACCCCGGCCGCTGCCCCCCCACCGCCGAAAGGCCTGCTCCACGAATTCAAGACGTTCCTCAACAACTACAAGGTCCTAGGGCTGGCGGTCGCGTTCATCATCGGTCTGTACCTGGGGATGCTTGTCCAGGCGCTCGTCAAGGACCTCATCCTCCCTCTGATTGGCATCCCGCTGGGGGGCGTGATAGGCAACCTCGCGACCTACTCGGTGACCTTCGACAGCCAGATGTTCATGATCGGCGACTTCCTGAACTATGTGATCACCTTCATCGTGGTGGCGTTCGTCGTTTTCCTCATAGTGAAGATGGCGAACAGGTACAAGCTCGGATAGACGCGTCCGCCGGGCTTGTGAACCAAGTTTCACAACCCCGTCCAACGTTCTTGTCAGGGTCAGTCATGTCCGTCCCAGCCGACATCACGCCGAATATCACGTTGAGCAGCAACTTCGAGAAGCAGTGGAAGACACAGGAGAAGGAGAACTTCGGGAAGCAGGTCCGGGACACCGTCCGCGGGCCGCAGCCTCTGAGGCCCCAGATCCAGAAGGCGACCCAGCAGCTCACTGGGGAGATAAACCGCCTGGACCAGGCGAGCAACAGGCTGAAGCAACGCGAGAACTCCATCTTCAAGAAGACAGTGACGGCAGTCCAAGCACACGACCAAGAGTCCAGCAAGGCGTACTCCAACGAGCTCGCCGAAGTCCGCAAGATGCAGAAGATCGTCACCCAGTCGAAGATCGCGCTCGAGCAGATCACGACTAGGCTCCAGACGGTCACCGACGTCGGCGACTTCGCGGCCACGATCGCTCCCGCGATAGGGGTGATCAAGAACGTTCGCGCGACGCTGGGCGAGGCCATGCCTGACGCGCAGGGCGCGCTGGGCGAGATAGGCGCACAGCTCAACTCGATCATGGTGGACGTAGGCACCATAACGGGCACATCCTTCTACCAAGCCGAGAACAGCGAAGAGGCGAACAAGATCCTGTCGGAAGCTGCAGCGATTGCGGAGAAGAGGATGAGCGAGAACCTCCCCGAGGTCCCGTCGTCCTCAAACGAGTCCATCTTCACGAGCGGATAGCCGCCAGCAGGCTGTTCGGCTAAAGGCCGGGCGGCCCTTCCCTTTTCTGCTCCTCAAGGGTCGAGTTGTCATGCTGGATGCTATGTGCGTTCGGCTCAGGCGGGCGAAGAAGTGTTCCACATCAGATCCAGGAACTGCCTAAAGTGGCTCGCTACGGCTGGGCTATCGACCCACCCGCACGCAGAGCAGTCAGGGAGGGCGATCAGCGCCGCCTTGCCGTCGACGAGGAGGTCTATGGCTACTAGGTTCCCCGTCCTGACTTCGACACCCGGTGGGAGGAGCCCAGCCGCACCCTCGTCTCCGATCACTCTCACGCTTACGCCTCCGTCCGTCGCTCTCGCCAAGAGCTGGATGAGCCTACCGTCCTCCAGGCCCATCGTCGGCGCGACGAGCACGACGCTCTCCTGTGCCCCGCGCAGCATCTCGTACATCTTCGCCAAGACGTTCTCCCGGCCTCGGAGTGTGTAGACGAGCTCTGTCTCCTGTGCCGGCTCGGGACTGTACAGCTTCTGCAACGCGTTGAACGTCTCGTCGACCTTCGCTGCCACCGTCTCTTTCAGGCTGCCGGGGTCTCTCGCCCTATATGTCGCCGGCTTCCGCATGACGAGGTCTGCCCACCCCGCCGAGGCCAGCCGTCTCAGGGCTTCGTATGCGCTGGGGTAGGGGATCCTTGCCTCCGCGGCCACCCTTCTGGGTTCGGCTGGTCCTAACCCGGCGAGTGCGACGTAGCACTTCGCCTCGTAGGCGGTCAGGCCCAGGGTCCTGAGCTGCTCGACGAGCGCCCTCCTGTCCACGTGGCGCCACGCGGCGAAGCTCTTATATAGCATTTTAGTAGCCAACCCTACTAATGGCGCCTGAGCGCGACTACGATGTCATAATCGCAGGCGGTGGGATGGCAGGCCTCATCGCCGCCGCGTCGATCGGGTTCAACTCCAAGGGGAAAGCCCGCGTGCTCGTCATCGACAGGAACAAGGAGGATGAGCCAGGGAAGAAGACCCACAACGGCTGGACGTGCGGGGACGCCACGAGCAAGAGGTCGCTGGACTACCTCGCGGACAACATCGGTGTCCGCTACGGCCCTCCCGAACTAGAGCACCCTGTCAGCGGGGTCTACGTCTACTCGCCCGACAGGAAGACGAAAGTGCTCTTCGAGGGCGAGGGGTACCTGTTCAACAGGAAGCTCGTGCCCACGCGGCAGGTAGCCGACGCGAGGAAGTTCGGGACCGAGTTCATCTTCGGCGGGACGGTGGAGAAGCTCCTCTCGGAGGACGGGTTCATCTCAGGGGTCTCGGGGAGGAGGTCCGACGGCACGCAGTTTCGCTTCACAGCCACTCTGGTGATCGACGCGACCGGGTCCTCATCCGTCCTGAGGAAGTTCCTTCCCATCCAGTCGAAGATCGAGAAGGAGATCGACCCTGACGACGTGGTCGGGACGGGAAGGTACATCTTCGAGTTCGACCCCTCGGAGCCTGATCCTGCCTTCTTTTCGCCGGACTACTGCATCATCCACCTGGACCAGTTCATCGCGCCCGGTGGGTACTCCTGGACCTTTCCCAAGGGCAGGAACAAGGTCAACATAGGGCTAGGCGTCTCGAAGTCCGCGCTGGACAGGCGCAACAGGATGTACGGCCTCAACGACAACCTGCAGACCCTGATCGACAAGTATGTGGCGGAGAACACCGCCCTGAGGAGCCCTCGGCAGCCGGAAGGAGGGGCCGACTCGGGGAACACGAAGGGCAACTGGCAGGTGCCCGTGAGGAGGCACAACGACTGCATGGTGGCGAACGGATTCGCCGTGGTCGGAGACTCGGCATGGATGCCGCGGCCGATCGACGCAGGCGGGATCAGTCCGTCCATCTACGGCGCCACTATTCTAGGGAGGGTGGCCGCCAAGGCGATAGAAGCAGGAGACGCGAGCGAAGGGGGACTTTGGGCCTACAACGTGGAGTACATGAGGACGCACGGTTACGCGATGGCGAGCTTCGAAGTGCTGCGCAGGTACCTGCAGACGGTGACGAACGAGCAGATCAACTACGGGATGAAGCACTTCCTCTCTGAGGAGGACGTCAACGCGATCACGGATCGGAAGCACCCGGAGTTCAACCAGGCGCGCTTCATGAACCCTGCCATGTGGGTGAGGATACTCAGCCAGCTCTCCCTCGCCAGGGGCCTAAGGTATACCGTAAAGAAGAGCGCCGCGCTCGTGGAGATCAACCTGAGGTACCCGGAGTCACCCGCAGGATTCGAAGGCTGGAGGAAGGAGCTCGGGGGTGAGCTCCAGGAGACGGTCGAGAGGTTCAAGCCCCTCGATGTGGCTAACTAGAAATAGGCGTCAGAGGCCTCCGTGCGCATGCGGGCCAGCCCACTCGACGCTCAGATTCTGGACGTAGTGAAGGAGATCTCCCCCTCGACCGCGTACCTGATGGGCTTCAACGAGTACGCCGGGAAGCTCTTCGTCGCGTCGCAGGCGAACATCGATGACAGAGTCGCCAGGGTGAGGGCGCTGCGGAGGAAGGCGACGACAGAGCTACAGAGGAAGACGCTCGACTCGATCGAGGTCGGGCTGCAGTTCGACGAGCCTCAGCCTGTGCTAGACGAGCTCGTCCAGAGCATCTTCGCGCACCTCGTGAAGGAGGGGATCAACGACGACCACATGTCGTCGCTCATGCGCTATGCGGCAGAAAGCATCGACGCCTGCACGACGAGATTCAGAGGAAGGAAGATCCCGGTTGCCGTCAAGGCACTGACACTGTATAGGCTGGGCGGCGTCCTCGAGATACTGCAGACGGTCAAGCGCGAGGCCAAGAGCCCCTCGGTCAGGGCGCAGTGCGACGCGCTAGCGGCGAAAGTGTCGGATTACGTCAAGCTCTTCTCGCTGGACGGGTTCGGCAAGGGAGAGTTCCCGAACGTCGAGAGGATATTCGCCAAGCACGGCTCAGACCTTGGGAGGAGGGAGTTCTACACGAAGGCGCTGACGAAAGGATTCGACTACTCAGAGACGCCCGCGGAGCTCGAAGCGAAGGCCCTGTCGTGGATCGACGAAGAGATGCCGAGGTTTAGGAGGGTCACGCAGGAGCTCGCGAAGCAGTTCGGATGCAAAGCTACCACCGAAGCGGTCGAGGAGAGGATCAACTCGCGGATGAAACTGAATCCCAAGGACCTGCTCAAGACCACCCGGACGATCAGGAAGGTAATCCAGGCGTTCGTGAGCAGCGACGTGCACGAAATCAACCCGAAGTACAAGACCACCGTCATCGAGACTCCGCCATACCTCACGGGGACCATCCCAACAGGCGCGGCGCAGTTCTTCGACACCTACACCAGCAAGCCCTTCCAGATATTCTTCCAGACGACCGACCCGAAGAGGGACCCTGACAGGTCCGTGGCGGCGCTGATCGACCTCCTGGTGCACGAGGAGTACGGGCACTGCGTCCACCACTCGAACAGCTCCGTCGGCTTCGTCGGGAAGCTCCCCACCCTCCAGTCCCTCCCCGTCGCTCCGACGAGCGCCCCCATCAGCGAAGGTCTGTCATTCAATCGCGAGCTGGAGTTCCTGGAGGCTTCCAAGGCGCTCGAGTCGAAGGCGAGACTGACCGGCACCGAGAGGGCCTATGTACAGGAGATGGAGAAGCACGGCGGCCTCAAGCAGATCAACCTGGAGCTCGAGTTCATGACAAGGAAGTGGCGCATCATAAGGTTCCTGCGCGTCCTAGGGGACGTCTGGGTCAACACGGGCAAGAAGGACCTCCTGGCGTTCGTCGATTGGGCTCACGAGCATACCGGCGTTCAGAGGAGCAGCGCCTACTACCAGCTATTCCCGGCACACGAAGGCATGTTCCCCGGCTATGCGACGAGTTACGCGGTGGTCGGCCAGGAGATCCGTGCCATCCAGAAGACGATCAAGGACCCCAAGAGGAGGGTGAAGTTCTCCACATATCTGTGCAGCATAGGCTTCCCGCCCCGGAGCCTCTACATCGGGATGCTGAAGGACTACTCAAAGAGTCTGAGGTAGGTTCGGCCGCACGGTCGGCGGCGCCCCGTCGCGCCCTCTCCTGAGTCGCATACGACGGCCTCATTTCATGGCCGTGAGGAAGAACTCGGTGACGAAGCGCCTGTAAGCCTCCCTGTCAGACACCTTCGCGAAGTGTATGTGCTGGAATATCACCCTGTTCAGCATGCCCAAGAGGCAGTCGGACGCCATTCCAGGGTCGGCCTCGCGGAACTCGCCGAGCGCGATGCCTCTTTCCACAACTCCGACCGCCATGCTCCTTATCCTCTCGAGCCCGCCTACGACCATCTGCGCGCTGTTCTTGTCCAGTGTCGCCGAGTCTCGCATGTACAGTCCCGGGTCAAACGCGCGTTCGGGGAACGACGAGAGGTACACGCTGATGAACGACGCCAGCGCCTTCCGGGGCTCGTGCTCTCCGCACGCCTCGTCGAGCTTCCCGATGAAGTCGTCCATCGAGATCCTCCGGCGTGCGACCGCGTCGAAGAGCCCCTTCTTGTCGCCGAAGTGATAGTAGATGACAGGCGCGGAAGTCCCGGCCTCCTTGCATATGTCGCGGACGGAGACGTTGGCGAAGCCTCGCTCGGCGAACAGCCTGGAGGCGGCCGCGAGTATCCTCTCGGCGGTCGCCCTGGGCCCCTCTGGGTGCACTGCACTCGCTACGGTGCTTCACAATATATAGTTGAGTGGGTTCACGCGAACTGCATAGCCTTCATCATCTCTGCAAAGTCGCTAGCGTTGCAGAAGATGTCCCTCCTGAGCCAGTCGAACCTCGGTCCTGTCCCATTTCCTCGGTGGTCTTGGCGGCCGTTCCAAGTTTGGTGGTGGGCTGAGTGGGCGAAGCCTACCTCCGGTAGTCTGGGAGTTCACCGCCCTCATGGGCGTTCTAACGCTAGCAACGGCATTCGCGACAGTCATCGAGGAGTCTCTGGTCGAGCACGGTGAAGCCGACCATACCAGTAAGCACGATTGCAGCCAGACGGCGCTCTTCTCCCTCCACGAGTCCCCCCGGCGCGATGCAGGGGCCAGAGTAAGGGGTTGTCGCGCTCGTTAGTCGAGCGTCACTCGGGCCTAGTCGAAGTCTCCGCCGCCTTCGCCCATGCCGCCCGCCCCGCCTCCGGGTGGAGTGGGTGGCGACTTCGACTTTCCTGCGGCGATGACGTCGTCTATGCGGAGTATCATCGACGCGGCTTCCGTCGCAGACTTCATTATCTGCACCTTGACCGACAAGGGCTCGAACACCTCGCGCTGGAACATGTCTTTGACCTTCGC
>JASHOZ010000066.1 GCA_030038395.1 Nitrososphaerales archaeon | reverse complement strand
CACACGTTCGCGAAGAAGCCACGGGGAGGCGTCGACGTCAGGCAGCTGCTGCTGGAGGAGCGACTTGAGCGCCAAAGTCATCTACGTTGACTCGAACATATTCATCGCGCCGCTCTTGTCGGAAGACTCCCGCAGAGCGGTCTCTAGCAGAGGGGTGCTCTCCTCGATAGAGGAGGGCGCGGCTGTGGCGTACACCTCTACGCTGACGTGGGAAGAGGTAGTGTGGGTGGTATGGAAAGTCCTCGGCAAGGCTGATGCCCAGCAGACGGGAGAGAAGCTGCTCGGATTCCCCAACCTGAGATTCATCGCGGCGTCCGAAGACGTTCTGAGACAATCCCAGCGGCTGGTCTCCGAGCACGACATCGCTCCTCGGGACGCTATCCACCTCGCCTCCGCTGCGGCGAGGGGCGTCGAGGTCGTAGTCTCTGACGACTCACAGCTACCCCGGCTGGGAACCCTCCCCGTCGTCGATTCCGCAGCCTTCAAGCCCTAGGGATCGAAGAGCGAGAGACTCCGTCACCTGTTACGCGGCTAGCTTCGCGGCAACGAGGGCGTGGTCTTTCTCGAATGGCGACAGCTCAATGACCGAGGTTACCGCGAGTCCGGCCCGCTCGAGTTTCTTTACTTCCTCGCCGAAGACGACGCGAGGGTCCTTGAGCACGTCGATGCTCCTGGCCTTCACGACCAAGAGGAGCGTCCCTCCTGGCTTCAGCATTGCCCTACAGTTCTCAAGGGCGATCTCCGTCTGATCTGGCTGCGCTATGTCGCAGTAGACAACGTCCACCTTTGCCACGTTGTACTTCGACGGGTCCCTCGCATCCTCCACGTACGGGATGACGTTGTTCCTCTTCCTCGCCACGTTCTCGACGAACTCCCTCGCCACCCTCGCAGAGAACTCCACCCCGATTACCAGACCCGTCTCGCCGACGATGTCTGAGACGTGGGATGGAGTGGTCCCCGTTGACGTCCCGAGATAGAGCACCCTGTCCCCTTCGCGTATCACGTCCTCGGGGAGCCCCTTCAGCATCGCGGCCGCGAGCTTGCTCCTGAAGGGGTCCCACGTCCTGTACTCGACGCCCCCCCTGAGCACCAGCTCCTCGTTGTAGACTCTGGTGCCCCTCGCGAGGTTGGGCGTCAGGAGGAACCTCCTCCCATGCCTCTCTTCTCGGACTACCCTGCTCATCTGCGACGGTGCTTCTGGCGCCTGTCTCTGTCCCCGTCGCGCCGCTGCGGGCGCTCCCGCCGCTCCGGCTGCCTCGGCGGAGGCTCCTTGTACTTCTCGCGGATGCTCTCGAGCCGCTTGTCGAGCCCCGACCTTATCGACGCTTCTTCCGTCCCTCTGTAGTAGTCGACCCTAGCCGCTATCGCTATCTTGTTCGCTATCGTGCGCGCTATCTTCCCTCTCTGCCACTTGGGGGCCGCGTGGACCGCCTCATGCTGGAAGAGTATCCCGTGCTTGGGGGGCCTCGCTCCCGTCCTCAGGGCCCTGAAGAGCGCCTTTTCCGCCCCGAGTATCTGGATCGTGCTGGCCGGGAGCATGGCGAGCCTGTCGAGCCCGCCTGCCTTCGCCATCAGCCGAGCCCCTATGGTCGCGCCCGCCACCTCGCGGACGTTGGGCGCAATACGCTTCATCGCGCCCTCCACGTACTCGTTGAGCTTGTCCCTGTTCCCGCTTATCTCGACGGCGAGCGACGCCAACGCCCGGACTCGCGCCAGATCCTCGTCCGAGATGTCTCCTCCCTTCGACCTGTCCCTCGCGGTGAGGATCGCCTCTACCTTCTTCTCGGTGAACCCTCTCCCCTGGAGGAGCTCCGGAGTGAGGCCTTCACGCTTCCCCGCACTGAGCACTATCCTGCAGAGGGCAACGTTGTCCTGGACCATCTGCGTCAACTCCGGGAAGTGCAGTCCGTACCACTCTGCGGCCCTCGTGGCCGTGATGTTGAGGAACTTGTCCGCGTCGTCTAGAGCCTGGATGGCCTGGACGAGGTGCAGGTCAGGTCTGGATGACGCTGCCCTGATTGCTTCTTCCGCGGCCTGCAGACTCCGTCGCCGGACTTCGTCAAGGTTCCCCTGCGTCCCCTCTGAGCTCAACTAGGAGTTCTCCTACTCCACTCCATTAAAGCGTTTAAGGGACAGAGGGTCGAGCGGGCTAAGCCCTAATGGTTCAAGGTGTCCCACGCCTTCTGGCAGCCCTAACCTCAAGGCCTCAAGCGCCCCTCGCTCAAGCGCCTTGGTTGCATCAGACCGTGAGTGAGCCAACGGACTGTCCAAAGGTACTTTGGCCGGGATGGCCGGTGGCCATCGGGGTCAGGATGCCGGGAGCCGGGAAGAAGAGGCAGGCGGACCTGTCCCCCCGGTCTGACTCGCCCTACCGCGCTCGATGACCCTACCTTCATTATTGCGAACCGCTCTGACTACTGGCCTCTGGGGGCGGCGGTCTTCCCTGAGTTTGGGGTAGCGATGTGGGTCGTATTTGACGCGGGAGGGTATCCCCCATGCAGTATGGGATGACTATGGTGAAGAGTCCGAGAACTGAGCCGACGAGAAGGACGGCCACACCCGCCCAGAAGGCGAACGGCAATACCACCAGGACTAGCGCGGCGCAGAAGGTGAGATACGCGATGTTGTGGAGCCAGTATGCCGAGTTCCACGATAAGGAGTTCTCTCTTATCCATCGGGCCGCGCATCTCTGGCAGAGGTTGCACGCGATCACGCAAATCGCGCTTACGCACCCTAGGAATCCAACGACAAACTGGAAGTATGCGCTGGGAGGGAATATCCACACCCTTGTCATGCTCTCGATTGTAGTCTTCTCTTGGAGCAGAAGAACCAATGTCGCTAGCGAGACACCGCCTAAGAATCCGAGTATCAGCACCGAGTCCTCAAAGTATGTCTTGGCATTGTCGAGTTCTTCCATCCTCTTCTTCATTACCGCCTCAGACTGCATCTCCAACCTGGCCTCGACGGTTACGACCTGCCTCTTAGAAGCGTTTTCCATTCGCCCAGCAACCGACTTCCCACGCCGAGACGACTTTGGCCCCAGAGACCGAGGGTTACCCAGAACCCAGTCGAGCTAGGGATATATACCGCGTCCAGGGCTCCGAGTCTCAGAGGAGGTCTTAGCAACGCCAACACACGGGTCTCTGACGAAGGCGGGCAAACATCCAAAAGATGGCCTCGAGTCCGGAGTCAGACCCCTAAGCTGGAAGGGAAGCCGAAGCCGGGCAAGATACCGAAGGTAAGGAACAGGCGCACCTACGACAAGCGCTTCACCCTCAAGCGGAAGCCGGGCCAGAACTGGATGCGCAGGTGACTTCCCAAGAGGAGGTCGCGACGCGCGACGCGGCGGCCTACCTCGCCGAAGCGGTGGCGAGAGGGGACGTCGGCTCCAGGGAGTCGCTTGAACGGCTCAAGAAGGTCGCAGCTAAGCGATATTCGCTCCCCAGGTACGTCTCGAACGCCGAGATCATAGCCGCCTTGGCGCCGGAGGGGAGGGACGCCCTTTCGAGGGTCTTGCTAGTCCACCCTAGGAGGAGCGCGTCGGGCATAGTGGTCGTAACAGCGTTTTCAGCCCCCTTTTCATGCCCTCACGGCACGTGCGTGTTCTGCCCAGGGGGCCCGAGGGCCGGGACGCCCCAGAGCTACCTGCCTGAAAGCCCGGGGATGAAGACCGCACTGGGCGTCGGGTTCGACCCTTCGCTGCAGGTGAAGAAGAGTCTCGCAAAGTACGAGAGGAACGGGCACGCGACCGGCAAGGTCGAAACGATCATCGAAGGGGGCACATTCATCGCCCTCCCGACGGGATACCAGGAATCTTTCGTGAAAGGAGTCTACGACGGGCTCAACGGTTCACCCTCAGCCACCCTCGGAGCCGCGCAGATCGCAAACGAGTCGGCGGGGAGCAGGTGTGTCGGCCTGACACTAGAGTCAAAGCCAGACTGGTGCCGCCCGCAAGACATCGACCTCATGCTGACATACGGGATAACGCGACTCGAGATCGGGGTGCAGAGCCTCAGGGACGCCACGCTCGCCCGGAGCAACAGGGGGCACACGGTCGCAGACACGATAGAGGCGGTCAGGACCGCGAGAGACGCAGGGCTGAAGGTCACGGCGCACATGATGCCTGGGCTCCCGGGCGCCACGCCTGAGGAAGACCTCGAAGACCTTCGTGCGCTCTTCGCGCGGGACGACCTTCGCCCCGACATGATGAAGCTCTACCCGACGCTCGTAGTCCCAGGGACCTCACTGGCCCGGATGCATGAAGCCGGGCTGTACGAGCCGTACGGGCTCGAGACGGTGGTGGAGTTGCTGAGCGAGATGAAGCGCTATGTCCCCCGATGGCACAGGATAATGAGGATCCAGCGGGAGATACCAGCGGCCGAGATATCTGGCGGCGTGACGAATGGGAACCTGAGAGAGATCGTCCTCGCCCGGGCGAGAGAGAAGGGGTGGGGGTGCAGCTGCATCAGGTGCCGAGAGGTAGCCCTCTCCGGACCGGATGAGGAGGGCGAGGATGCTACGCTCGAGTACCGAGAAGAGAGGTACGAGGCGTCGGGAGGTCTGGAGGTGTTCGGCTCGTTTGAGCAACCGCGCCCGCAGAGGATAGCTGGGTTCGTAAGACTCCGCATCCCTTCCGACAAGGCGCACCGGCCGGAGATGGCGGGCTCCGCGGTCGTCAGGGAGCTCCGCGTGTACGGGCGGCAGGTCCCAGTGGGGGAGAGGAGAGCGGACGCCTGGCAGCACAGAGGGCTCGGGGGAGCCCTCATGTCGGCGGCAGAACGCGTCGCATGTGAGGACCTGGGCGCAAGGAGGTTGCTGGTGACCAGCGCGGTAGGGACGAGGAACTACTACAGACGGCTCGGATACGAGCGTCTAGGCCCCTACATGGCGAAGAGTCTGGCGTGAGCGGCTGTCCTCACACGCTCCCTCGCCGCGGGCCGTCACGCCATTCTTCTGTCGATGACGCCGTCTCGCCGCGCCTTGCGTTCCGCTGCGAAGTAGACCAGGAGCCCCGAGAGCAGGAGCACACCCCCGCCCAGGATGCAGAGCCCGAGGGAGAGCAAATAGTTCCCAGAGGTCCCTGGGATTATCGCGTCGCGCGCGGCGGCGATGAACTGGGTGAACGGCAGATAGTGCGCCATCGTCGAGAGCGGGAACGGAAGAACCGACGTCGGGAAGAGAGCACCGGAGAAGACCATCAGGAGGCCGGCGATGTACCCTGGGAGGGACCACTCGAACTTGCTCGCGTAGAGAGAGTATGCTCCCAGGAAGTACCCCATCCCGAGGGCGGCGGGGAAGTCGACGACGAGGGCGAAGAGGACCATCGCTGCGGTCAGGGCGGTGACGTTCAGAGGGATGGTCGCGTGCAGGAACGAGCCGAGCACGTAGTAGGATGCTGCGAGGGCGCCGGCAGACGCTATCGTCGAGATCACGAAGGCGGAGACCGCCCTCCCCGCAAGGTAGAGCGCGGTCGAGCGGGCCGTCAGGTAGATGTGCGGGAAGACCGCTAGGTTCTTCCCCTCGGCCACCGCCACGGTCGGAACCCACGCGTACGAGGCGACCTGCGCGTAGAGCACCGACCCGACCAGGACGTAAGCGAGCTGGGAGGGGTCAAAGGCGACCGTGGGCCCGCTGTTGCTCGTCCCGAACCAATAGATTATGGAGACGGTCATCGCCGCCGCGAACGGGGACACGACCCTCAGCGCGAGCGCCACCGGGAGCCTCGTCCACGCGAGGTCGTGTTGTATCCCCATCCAGGCGGACGCGAAGAGCGAACGTAACTGTGGCTGCCGGCTCACCTGATCCTCACCGCTATCGTACCGTCCCGTCTCCCCATTCTCTCAAGCGTGTCAAGAGCGGCGCGTGAGACAAAGAGGAAAATCACGGCCATCGCCGCCAGGACAGCAAGCTCCGGCCATATCGACGCGACGCTCTGCGCGCTGAAGAGCGCCCCCCTGAGGGCCTCCATCCCTATCGTCAGAGGGATGAGCGACGCAGCCGCCTGGAGGGCGATGGGGAAGGGGGATCCCGCCCCTATCGACGGGAAGTAGATCCCTGAAAGCATCGAGACAGGGTCCTGGAGGACGTTGTTTATCGACTCGGCCTCCCTCCCATACGTGAGGTACAGCGAGGAGAGGGTCATCCCCATAGAGTACAGTGACGCGAGGGTGAGGCCGAACGCGAGCGCGACCGCCCCCCACGAAGCGGCGACGACCGGGTGGAAGAGCACCCAGCCGATCAGTATCACGGCAATCGCGGAGGGGACGGTCCCGATTATCCCCCCGATGGACATGCCGATGAGTATCGCGCTGAGCGAGCCCGGCGACGTCAGGTAGATCTCGAATAGCCCCTCCTGCTTGTCCCAGTTGAACTGGCTGGCCATCGACCAGAGGACGTTCCCCCAGAACGACACCATCACCCCCCCGAGGATGGCGAACCCGATGTAGCCTGTGGCGCCGATGCTGTAGTAGAGCAACGACAGCGCTAGGGAAGTGAGGACTGGGAACCCCATGCTGACGACTATCCAGAGCCGCTCTCCGAATATGCTCCACAGCCTGACGAGCGCCCGCGCCTTCATCGTCCGCAGCCACGGCCTAGCTTCCATCGCCCTGCTCCTCCCTCTCCTTGAAGCCCTGGCCGACGAGCCCCACGAACACCTCCTCCAGCGTGGTCTCCTTCCGCCACGACGCGACTATCCTGTGCCCTGACCCCGACATCGCCTCTTCGGCGCGCCGGGCGGCCGCGTCGTCCTGCACAACCACCTGCACCGTCGACAGGCCCCTCTCCTCGTCTGACGTCGAAGTGAAGCCTCTCACCCCGGCCACCTGTCCCAGGAACTCGAACCCCTTCGCCGGGGGCGTCACCTCCATCACGAGGGCGGGGACGCCCATCGACCTCTTCAACTCGTCCGGGGTCCCCTCAGCGATGATCTTCCCTCTGTCGATTATCGCCACCCTGTCGCATATCGCGTCGACCTCCGCCATGTTATGGGTCGCGAGCATGATCGTCCTGTCCTTCTTCCGTGCCTCGTCTTCAAGGAACTCCCGTATGCTGCGCGCCGTCATCACGTCGAGGCCTATCGTGGGCTCGTCGAGGAAGACGACCCGCGGCTCGTTGATGAACGCCCTCGCAATCGTCGCCCGCTGCCTGTACCCGGTCGACAGTGCGTAGAACTTTCTGTCGAGATACTTCGTCAACCCGAGGCGCTCCGCCAGGTCGTCGATCCTCTTCTCCGCCTCGCGCGACTCTATTCCGTAGAGCTGAGAGAAGAACCAGAGGTTCCGCTTCGCGCTGATGAAGTCGTACCCTGCCTTCTCGGCGCCGCTCGCCATATTGATGACGTGCCTGACCTTCTCGGGCTCGCGCTCGACGTCGAACCCCATGACCGCGGCCGACCCGCTGGTGGGGAGGAGGAGGGTGGACAGTATGCGGATGGTCGTCGTCTTCCCCGCGCCGTTCGGGCCGAGCACGCCGAATATCTCCCCGCGTTTCACCTTGAAGCTGATACCTTCGAGGGCCATCGCGGGCGCCCCCTTCGTCTTGAACTCCCTTCTGAGGTCTCGGGCTTCGACCGTCACATCGTCTCGCGCTGTCATCTATAGCTCACTCTCGGTGATTTCAGCCTACGCCCGCCCCGCAGGTGATTAATCCTTTGCTCCGCAAATCAGGACATTCAGATTGGGGAGGGTGAAACTCTCCGTGAGAACTGCGCCACCGCGGACGCGGGCCGCCGGCGCCCCCAAGCCTTAAGTCCCTTCCGAGCCTCTCTCGCAACGTGGAGGACCTCGCCGGCTACAAGGGGAGGGCCCTCAGGGTATTGTCGCGGGCAGGGGCGAGCATCGGGGACGTATTGGAGTCGAGGACCGAGTGGGGGACGGTCGAAGGCACTCTCGTCCCCCGGTATGAAGGTGGCGATGACCGGCACGTGGTGCTGAAGCTGAAGTCAGGGTACAACGTGGGGCTGTCTCTCGCCACGCTGAAGAGCGTCGCCGTGAAGGCGAAGGGGGAGAAGCCGGCTTTCCTCCCTCCCAGGCAGCCTCGCCCCAGGAGTGGCCTCCAGCGGGTGCTCGTAATCGGGACCGGAGGGACGATAGCGAGCAGGGTGGACTACCGGACGGGGGCCGTCGGCCCAGCCATAAGCGCCGCGGACCTGAACTCCCTCATCCCAGAGCTCTCTGACGTGGCCCGGATAGAGCCGGAGATACTCCTCAACATACTCAGCGAGAACATGGAGCCGAGCCACTGGTCGTCTCTCTCCAGACGGGTGGGAAGGGGCGTCCGCGAGGGGTACAGCGGGGTCGTCGTCACGCACGGCACGGATACTCTCGGATACACGGCGGCGGCGCTGAGCTTCGCGCTCCGCGGGGTCCCGATACCCGTAGTCCTAGTCGGAGCCCAGCGGTCTTCCGACAGGCCGTCGTCGGACGCGACGCAGAACCTGATAGCGGGCGTCTCGGTGGCGGCTTCGGCGCCCTTCTCGGGGGTGTACGTCGCCATGCACCTCTGCGAGAGCGACGACAGCATAGCGATTCACCGGGGGACGCGCGTCCGAAAGAACCACACGAGCCGGAGGGACGCGTTCGTCTCCGTCGATGTCCCCCTCGCTGCCGTCTGGCGCAAGGGGAGGCTAGAGTCTGTCGCTGATGGTCTCCCGAAGAGAGGCGAGGGGGTGGGGTTCACGCCGAAGGCGAGATTCGACGGAAGGGCGGCGCTGCTCAAGTTCCACCCGTCCATGGACGGGTCGCTCATTCGCGCCGCGCAGAAGGGAGGGGTGCGCGCGCTAGTGATCGAAGGGACGGGTCTGGGCCACGTCTCTGCGAAGGTCACATCCGCCGTCTGCGCGTTCGTGAAGGCCGGAGGGGTCGCCTTCATGACGTCGCAGTGCGGACGAGGGATGGTGGACCTCAACGTCTATGACACGGGGAGGCAGCTCGCGAAGGCAGGCGTGACCCCCCTGAAGGACATGCTCGCGGAGACTGCGCTGGTAAAGGCCATGTGGGCGCTCGGCAACACGAAGAACACGAGGGAGGCGGCGGCGCTCATGGCGCAGAACATCGCGGGGGAGATGACGCCCCGCCGGTTCCCCAGGTGACTGCTCTGGAAGGCGGTAAACGCGCCGGAGCGCTGGTCGGGCTTGAGATTCACCAGCAGCTCGCGTCGGCGCACAAGCTGTTCTGCGCGTGCCCAATAGCGAAGTCGGAGGAGCTCCCCTTCTCGTTCGAGAGGCGACTGAGGCCATCGCAGAGCGAGACCGGCGGGATGGACCCCGCCGCCGTCTTCGAGTTCGCGAAGGGGATGTCCAACACCTATCTCTGGAACCCCGAGTCGTCGTGCCTCGTAGAGGCGGACGAGGAGCCCCCGCACGGCCTCGACGACGAGGCGCTGGACATCGCCCTCCAGGTCGCGGTCATGCTCCACTCGAACGTCGTGGACGAGGTTCACGTCATGCGCAAGATCGTGATAGACGGCTCGAACACGACAGGGTTCCAGCGCACGGCGGTCCTCGGTCTCGGCGGACACCTTGAGGTCGAGGGGAAGCGGGTAGGCGTCCAGTCAGTGACGCTGGAGGAGGACGCCGCCAGGCTGGTGGGGGAGGACCGGAGTTCGCGGCGCTTCGCCCTCGACAGGCAGGGCGTCCCCCTCGTCGAGGTCGCGCTCGACCCAGTGAAGGGGGACCCGGAGTACGTCGCCAGCGTGGCGCTCTCGCTCGGGAGAGCTCTGCGTTCCACCGGCCGCGTCGCGAGGGGGCTCGGGACCATCAGGCAGGACCTCAACGTCTCGGTAATGGGGGGGCGCGTCGTCGAGGTGAAGGGGGTGCAGAAGCTGCCTCTCCTTCCGAAGGTCGTCGCCTACGAGGTGTCGAGGCAGCTCGGGCTGATCGCGGTCGCGTCACGGCTTTCGGAGAGGGGGTTCGCGGCCGTTGAATGCACCGTTGTCGACTCCCAGGGCGTCCTCGCGTCGACAGGTTCGAGAGCGATACGCGGCGCGCTTGAGAAGGGGGGGAAGGCGGTGTGCATCGCCGCAGGCGGTCTTGGGGGGCTGATGGGCTGGGAGCCTCATCCCGGGGTGCGCCTCGGGAGGGAGGTCGCGGAGGTCGCAAGGGCGAACGGGCTGGGAGGGATAGTCCATTCGGACGAGTTCCCGAAGCAGGGGGTCTCGCAGTCAGAGGAGGCGGAGCTCAGGAGGCTCTGCAAGGCCTCCGCCGACGCGGCGCTCGTCCTCGTCGCGGGGCCCGCCGACTCCGTCGACAGGGCAGTCCCCCAGCTCATCGCGCGGCTCAAGGCGGCCCCGAGCGGCGTCCCAGCCGAGACGAGAGGCGCCACAGAGTCCGGAGAGTCGAGATACATGAGGCCCAGACCCGGCGCCCAGCGCATGTATCCGGAGACCGACATCCCGGAGGTGAAGGTCGAGAGAGAGAGGCTCGCGGCGGTCGGCAGGCTCGTCCCCGAGCGCTGGGAGGACGCGGTGGAGAGGTACCGACGGACGTACCGCCTGAGCCTGGACCTCGCGGCGAAGGTCCTGGACTCGGACTACGCCGAGACGTTCGAGCGGCTCGCCCGGAAGCTGAAGCTGGAGCCGTCCCTCGTCGCTTCGACGCTCGTGGACCTCCCCCAGAGGCTTGCAAGGGAGGGCGTCCCCGAAAGCGGGATTGGCGAGCTGACGTTGGAGCGGGTGCTCGTCGCGGTCGACAAGGGGGAGATAGCGAAGGAAGCCGCGCCCGACGTCCTCCGCTCGATGGGGAGGGGCGAGTCGAGGTCGCCCGGGGAGGCCGCAGGCAAGCTAGGGCTGAGGTCGATGGACAGCGCGAGCCTGGCTAGGCTGATTGACGCTGTGATGCTCAAGGGGGCAGCGCTCGTCGACCAGAAGGGGGAAGGGGCGTTCTCCCCGCTGATGGGAGAGGTGATGGCCGAGGCGCGCGGGAGGGCCGACGGAGCGGAGGTCAGCCGGCTCCTGAAGGGTAGGCTGGCGGACTTCATGGCCGAGCGGAAGGGTTCAGGCCGCTCCGTGCGCTAGCCTGGAGAACCGAACCGGCACTCAGCAAGGCATAAATCGCGAAGCCGCGTCCTTCGGGCATGGCCCCTTCGCCCGTATCGCAGGGCGTACCGAGCCGGTCGGGCGCCGGATGGAGGGTCCTCCTTTGCGTCGCTTTCATTCTCGCGTTCGCATTCGCCGTCCTCCCGCTGGCGGGCGCGTCCGCCGCCGGGACCGTGACACAGCCCATCTCCATCGCAGTGAACGGAGGGGGTGCGCCGGCGACTGGGACCGTGCAGGGGTGCGACGTCAGCCCGAGCACGATAGTCTTCAACGGGAGCGTCCAGGACTTCAACGCGCTCCCCAACTGCAGGGTGACTGTCCGCGTCCCTACTGACGGCGCCGACTCGCGCTACCGGTTCGGCCAGACGACGGAGCTGACTGTAAGGACCTGCGGCAGAGGGACATGCGCCACCGCCGACAAGGGGGTATACCTCGAACTCCTGACCACCTACGCCGTCGTCGCAAACGACCAGGCATACTTCGACCCCGGCACGACCATGACGGTGAGGGGCTCGGTAGGTGCAAACACGGGAGGGAGAGTCCCGATCTGCACCGTCTCCCCCGTCCCCTGGTCCGGAACCGGGTCGTGCATGGGGTGGGTCGACTACGGACTCCCTGCGACGCTCCCCCTGACCGCCGCCAGCCACATCGGCGGAGTCAGGTGGGACGCGAACGGGACGCGGACGTTCGTGAGCACGAGCGGCGGGGGGACGGAGACTCAGGACTACTTCAGGCAGGTCGCCGAGAAGGTTTCGTTCCGCGTCTCAGCGCCTTCCGGGGCGGGGTATTCGGCGCCCCTGCTGTCGTACACGAGCCTGGACGTCGCCGCCTACTACTCGATGACGCCGGGATCCCACACCGTCTGGCTCGACGACGGGACTGCATGGTCAGTCCCTTCCTCGCTGACCGGGTCGGGGTCGGACGAAAGGTGGGTCGCGGCGGCAGGGACGTCTGGTGACGCGGCGGTCGACGGGGTCATCCGGCCCTTGTACTACAACCAGATCTACGACACGTTCGAGTTCTCCGTCTCCGACGCTACCTCGCCATCCCCCCCTACCGTCTCCTATCAGCAGTTCGTGGGGACGTCGACTGCGACG
The DNA here is from genome assembly GCA_030038395.1 of Nitrososphaerales archaeon. Lineage (GTDB taxonomy): Archaea > Thermoproteota > Nitrososphaeria > Nitrososphaerales > Gagatemarchaeaceae > UBA183. Next base: position 17,711 of record JASHOZ010000066.1, on the reverse strand, counting down.
GCGAGCGCGTCAGGGACCCAGGAGTGGGTGAACGCGGGGAGCAGGGTGACGTACGAGGCGGTCCTCGCAGGGTCGAGCACGACAGAGCGCTGGGCGACACGCTCGGCCTCCTTCTCGAGCGCGACCGCCACCGCGTTCGATCCGCTCTACTACGACCAGTACAAGGTCACCTTCGGGTACTCGACCGCCGACTCCAGCGTGATAGCGCCGGGTGCAGTCATAGGCGACTACTTCCAGTTCGGGACTCTGACCGGGCACGAGCTCCACTCCGGCGGGGGAGGCGCCGTCTCTCCCGGCTCGGCCTGGGTCGATGCGGGGACCGGGAAGGTGCAGTATCTCACGGCCTACGCCCCGGAGTACGAGGTCACGACCATAGAGAACGCCACCGCGAACTACATCAGCGAGACTTCAGTCGCGAGCATGCAGCGCTGGGCGCTGACCACCTCCCCGGACGCCTTCGCCGTCACTGCGCCAGGGACGATATCGGAGATCGGCTACTACCAGCAGTTCCTCCTGAACTTCAGCTACGCACCCGTCGGGGGGGCCTCCCCGGTGGGCCCGACCGTCAGTTTCACCCAGCTCGGGGTCCCCGCCAGCGCGAACGCGACCGTCGGGGGGACGCAGGCGTGGGTCGACAACGGGTCGACCTTCAGCTACCCCACGCTCACCTTCAGTTCGGGCTCGACCGAGAGGTGGGCAGACCTGCTACCGCCTTCGGCCACCGTCAACGGCACCGCGTCCTCCGACCCGACATACTACCACCAGTACCTCGACACTCTCAACTACACCGTTTCGGGGGGCGGGTCGCCTTCTCCGCCGCTCGTGGCATTCGATGCCTTCGGCGCGGCCACCGCGCAGTACGCCGCCACGGACGGTTCGAGCGTGGCATGGATAGACGCGGGGACGGCGGTGACCTACCCGTCGTCGATAACCGACGGTGTCACAACCTGGACGACCTCGACGACGAGCTTCGTGGCGTCATCTTCGACAACGTTCAACCCGACCTATTCGTGAGGCCGGCTGGGCCTGCCCGAGCGGTCCACCTCACCTCGTCGCGTATATGACCATCGTCGTCATCAGCAGGGCGGCCGCTCCCACGACGGCGGGAGAATAGAGCGCGTACGACGACACCACGGCCGAGCAGGCGACCACCCCCCCTGCAAGCCCGAAGAACACCGCGACGCGCGCCGTGTGCGCCCTCGAGAGCCTCACCGCAAGTCTCCTGGCTTCCGAGTCGACGCCGGTGGGCGACGCGAGCGCCGCCGTAAGGTCGTACTCGAATGTGGCCATTTCGCAGACCGCCACGATGAAGAGCCCCGAGAGGAGGCACCCCCAAGTTGCAGGGACCGCTCGCGAGAGACCTGCGACCATTGGGGGGTAAAGCAGCACGCCTGCGACCATCGTCGGCGTCACCCTCCTCCAGAAGTACCCGACGAGAAGTGACGCGACGCACGCTGCCGCCAGGGCAGCCTCGGTAGTGCTCCCTGCCGCCACCGCCGACGCCGCCGCGGCGGCCACGAGGGCGAGGACGAAGGGTCTGGCGCTCACGCGGCCGCCCTCCTCGCTTCCTCAGTCATCCCTTCCCCGGCCGTCCACACGAACACCTTCGAGTAGGGCGACAGCATCGCCCTGAACGAGGCCGCCTCGGCCCTGGCGAACGCCTCGCCGAAGCCTATCTCCTTCGGTGCGAGGACCTTCTGCTCCCTGAGCGCGCGCTCCTCCCCGGCGAGAGAGTTGACGAGGACTGAGTTGCAGGCGAACCCCTTCGACGACAGCGTGGAGACGGCCTTCACGAGCTCCGCGGTCGGCCACGCGAACACGAAGAATAGCGTCCCCTTGCGCATGGTGTACTGTCGCCTGAAGAAGAGCTCGAGCGCCTGCTCGGTGTGCTTCATGTTCCATATCTCTCCCTCCGCGGACTCGACGAGGACGTCCACCATCGCCCTCAGCTGCTTCGGCCCGAAGCTCGGCCTGACCTTGTCGAGGGACCTTCCCAGTACGAGAAGCCCCACCCTGTTCCCTTCCGCTATCAGCGACGACGCCAGCTCGTAGGCCGACGTGATCACCTCACCTCTCGCGTTCCACTCGCCGACGCGCGGAAGGCTCGAGGCCGAAAGGTCGACTATGACGACGCAGTCCAGTCCCCTCTCCACGCGCCACTCGTTCACCAGCATCGTCCCGGCCCGGGCGCTCGCCCTCCAGTTCACGTCTTTCAGCGGGTCCCCCCAGATGTATCTGCGGATGTCCATGAACTCGAGGCGGCCGCCTCTGTACTTCGACGGCGTGACCCCGGCCCATCCGAACGCCCTCGCGGGCCCGGTGTCCACGGACTTGACTAGCCGCCTCGGATAGACGCGGACCCCGAACGGGCTGGCGACTGCGGTCCTCCTCTCCGCCAGCCCGAACATCGAGCGGACCATGACCGACGTCGCCTCGAACCTGTACGTGCCGGGCTCGGTGAAGGTGACCTCGTAGCGGAGCGTGACCTTCTCTCCCCTGCCGAGGCCGCAGAGCAGCGTCGTCGAGCCTTTCGTGACGGAGGCTCGCGGGGCGGGGATGCCGCGGAAGGCGCTGGCCTTCTCCAACGCCGGAGGAGCGTCGCGGATAAGGAGTCGCTCGACGTCATCCCCCCTGTTCTCAGCGGTCAGCTCCACCAGAACTGGGACTCCCATCAGTACGCTGTGCTCCGACAGGCGCCGAGTGAGTGCGACCTCGGTGCCGGACTCCGCGGGGAGGGGCCGCCTCAGGTCCAGTGCGATGAAGAGCAGAACGAGGACCGACGCGAGGCCCAGGGGGGCGGCGGGCGTGTCCGATAGGACCACCGATATCCAGACCCCGACAAGCGCGGCTACCACCGCGACGGTGAGCTTATGGTTCAGGCTCGCTTACCTTCGGGACGGGCGTTTCGGAGAGGAGCCTCTCGACGACCGCTTCCTGACGGAGTCCCTTCATCGCGTAGTCCGTGCTGACCACCAGCCTGTGCGCCAGCGCGGGGACGGCGAGGGCCTTCACGTCGTCGGGGGTGACGAAGTCCCTCCCCGAGCAGGCGGCCCTCGCCCGGCAGAGCCGGGAAAGCTGGATCGCCCCCCTGGGGCTGACCCCCACCTCGACCCCCGCGAACTCCCTCGTCTTGGCGGCGAGGGTGACGATGTACGCCTTCACGTCATCGTCGAGGTAGACCCCTTCCAGCTCCTGCTGCATCGAGATGATGTCGTCCGGGCCCGTCACCTGCACGACTTCCCTCAGGTCCTCGACGGGCGACCGCCTCAATCCGAGAATCGCCACTTCGTCCTCGTGTACCGGATACCCCATCCGGAGCCTAACCGTGAACCTGTCCATCTGCGCCTCTGGGAGAGGGTACGTCCCTTCGTACTCGATGGGGTTCTGCGTGGCGAACACGATGAAAGGCTCCGGGAGCGGGAAGGTCTGGTTCTCCGCCGTGACCTGGCGCTCCTGCATCGCTTCCAGGAGCGCGGACTGGGTCTTGGGCGGGGACCTGTTTATCTCGTCTGCGAGCAGGATTTGGGTGAAGACCGGGCCCTTCAGGAAACGGAAGTCCTTCCCCGCCTCGAGGACGAAGGTCCCCGTGATGTCCGCGGGGAGGAGGTCGGCGGTGCACTGGACGCGCTTGAACTCGCACCCCATCGCCTTCGCGACCGCCTTCGCGAGCGTGGTCTTCCCGAGCCCAGGAAAGTCCTCGAAGAGGACGTGGCCGGCCACGAGCACGTCGTACGCCACGAGCTCGATGACGTCGGCCTTCCCGACTATGGTCTTGGAGACAGACCCGACGAGCTTGTCTCGGAAGCCGACCAGGCGCGAGACATCCATCTGGATGAGCGGTTCATGAAGTGCGCAGATAAACCGTTTGGGGAGGGGACCGGGCGTCCGGCCCCGCGCTATCTCCCGGCGGCGTCGGTTCTCGCGGGGAGCGGCACGCTCCTCCCGACCTCCGCCAGCCCCTCCGCGGTAAGCTTCTTCCATCCAGGCGTGCGGAGGAGCGCCCGTTCGAAGGGGCTCTCCGACTCCCTCGAGAGGAAGCTCGTCGACTTCATCCTCGAAACTGCGACGTAGTGGGCTATCCTGCTGCGCCTGACCCTTGTGGCCCGCCCGCGCTCTTCGCCCCCCTTCGACCTCCTCGTCGCTATCATCATCACCCTGCTGACGCCGAAGCCCGTCAGGTAGACGACCATCCTCGCGGCGGTGGCGACGTCGTCCTCGGAGAGGGCCCCGAGCCACCCGAAGTACATGACCACGCCCCCCAGCGCTGCCAGGAGTGCGAGGTCGGTGACCCAGTAGGTCCCCAGGAAGTAGGCGTAGGCGGCGGCGGCCGTCGCGACCAGCCCCGCGAGAGTGTACTTTCTACGCACCTTCTCCCGCCTTCCTTCTTATCACGTCAGAGAAGATGCCCATCAGCCTCGACGCCTCCCTGGCCTCCGCTTCGGTGAGTTCCTCGCCGTACCTCGACCTGTTCACCGCGCTCGCGAAGCCTTCGGCCTCCGAGCGGTCGACGCCGAAGAATGTCGACACGCGCCGCACGTACTCCTGAGGCGTCTCGGCGGGCTCGTCGCGGAGGCCCACCTTCACGCACGCCCTCCGCATCAGCAGGAAGTAGCGGAGGAGGGCCGCGTTGCGGAGCCTGCGCGACCACCCCCCTTCGAGCCGCTTCCTCTCGTGCTCCATCTCTTCAAGGGTCCTCCCGAGGTCGACGACCGTCACCGTCGCCCTTCTCCTGAGGACCAGGACGAAGGCTCCCCCCGCGCACGCGAGCGCCGCGCCCGCGACGAGCCAGTCCGGGACGGCGGCGCTGACGGTGGGGAAGCTCGGCAGGGGCCCGGACGCCCCCGAAGGACTACCCCCGGAGGCGCTCGCGGCCGTCGAGTTAGTCCTAGTGGTCACCGTACTGTTTCCAGGATTGCTCCCGGACGACGCTGACCGGTATCCGAGCCCCTGCAGCAGGTTTCCGATTGAGAAGCCCTCGTAGTTGAATCCGTGCACGTTGTCGGACTCGGCTCCGGCGGCCACCACGACGAGGAGCGCGCATACGAACGCCAGCAGGACGATGCTCCCGGCCCTTGGCATGCGGAGGATGTGGGCGCCCGCTCCTATATTGTTTCCAGTCTCTCAAAATGAGCGACCCTCGGAAGTCCGTCCCCGAGAGTGCGGAGGACGAACGGCCAGATGAGACGACTGCCCGAAGGGCTCTACTTCGAGAGGAGTCTCCACGAAAGGACTATTCCCAAGGCCGAAAGTAGCGCGGCGAACGCGACGAGCACGGCGAAGTCGACCCACACCGGAGCGAGCACCGTGTAGCAGTTGGTGTCCTTCAGCAGGGTGCACGCGTTCGAGACGGCCGAGGAGCCCGTCCCGAGGAGCATCTGCCTGACGCCGTCGACCGCGTAGCTCACCGGGTTGAACCGGATCACCGTCTTCAGCCACCCGGGCATTATCGTCACCGGGAGCATCGCGTTGCTGGCGAAGAGCAGGGGGAGGTTGAGCAGGTTGATGATGGCCATCTGTGTCTGCCAGTCGCTGCTCCTGAGCGCCAGCATCACGAAGAGCGAGGAGAGACCGAAGGTCATGAGGAAGAGCATCACGAACGTGCCGACCACGGAGAACACGCTGAAGTAAGCGGTGTCCATGCCGAGGACGACGGCTATCACGAGGACGATCGCGGCCTGGATGAGCGACCGGACGACGCTCTGCAGCACCTTCGCCGTGACTATCGAGCCGCGGCCGACGGGGGTGCTCATGGCCTTGTTCATGAAGCCGAACCTCCTGTCCCAGACGACTGACATGCCCGCGAATGCGGCCGTGAACAGAATTATGAACGCGAGCATCCCGGCTGCGAGATACGAGAAGTAGCTGCTCGTACCGAAGCTCGCGAGGTCTACCTCGGCCGCCGACACTCCCGATATGTTCGTCGTGAGCGCCGCGATGTTGAACGCCTTCCCGAACAGCCCGAGCCAGACCACGGGCTGGACGAGCGAGATTATGAGCTGGATCGGGTTCTTGTACCACTTGATCAGGTCCCTGTTCGTCAGGGCCCAGAGCCCGTGGAGCGGGCTCTTGTTCAACTTGGGGGCTGCGCGGAAGGTCTTCTCCCGCTCCGTCCCCTGGCGCGCGGCTTGCTCCTGCGCCGTCACCGTCGATCTCGTCAGATCGTCTGCCACTCCCCTTACCTCCTGGCCCTCATCATGGTGACCCTCTGTTTGAACGCGTCCATCTTGCTGGACTCCTCATCCCGTATGCTGCGCCCCGTGAACTCAAGGTAAGCCTCGTCGAGGGTCGGCTTCGTCAGGGATATCTTCGTCACGTGGAGGCCCCTCGACCTAATCAGGTCTATGATCTGGATGGAAGACTCCTCTCCGATCTCCGATTTTATCCTGTATTCGTGGTCGCTCTTCTTCACGTCCTTCACGAGGGGGAGCCCCGCGATTTCCTGGGATATGTCAGGGCCGGCCTCCTGAACCCCTACGACTATCACGTCGCCCCCGATGCTGGCCTTCAGCTCGCTGGGGCTTCCCACCCTGATGATGTGGCCATGGTCGATTATCGCTATCCTGTCGCAGAGCGAGTCGGCCTCCTCCAGATAGTGGGTCGTCAGGAAGAGCGTCATGTGGTACTCCTCTTTCAGCATCCTGATGTAGTCCCAGACGGCAGTCCTTGTCTGGACGTCTAGACCCAGGGTTGGCTCGTCCAGGAAGAGGAGCTTAGGGTAGTTGATCAGCCCGCTGGCGAGCTCCAGCCTCCGTCGCATCCCACCCGAATACGTACTGACCTTCCTGTCGGCCGCCTCTTCGAGTCCGACGAGCTTCAAGAGTTCTCGGGAGTGCGGCCCGGAGTCGCTTCTCGGGATGCCATAGAGGTCTCCGCAGAGGAGGATGTTCTGAATCCCTGTCAGATCCTCGTCTGCCGTGTACTCCTGAGGGACCACGCCGACGCTCCGCCTGACCTCGGTCGCATGCTTCTGGATATCGTAGCCGTTGATCACTGCCTTCCCCCCAGACGGGCGGATGAGCGTTGTGAGCATGTTGATGGTAGTTGTCTTCCCCGCTCCGTTCGGCCCGAGGAAGCCGAAGATTTCTCCCTCCCTGATCTGGAAGCTCACTCCGTCGACGGCCTTCAGGGAGCCGAAGACCTTGGAGAGGTTCTCCACGTCAACTACGTTCTCGCCGTCTCTCGTCATTCTCGGGTCAATTCTCCCGTGCCGATGCCGGACCTTCTGTCGCCGTGGGCCGAGCTTTCGATTTAGACTTTTCTGTGGAGATGCGAGGCGCTGGCGTGCCCCTGATGAGGCGCCCTCTGCAACGTCGCGCCCCCTTGCCTACGTGCGCCCGTTGCCGCCGCGCGTGGACCAAAGGTGTGGACTGAGTCGTCCGCGGGCGAATCACCAGGGTAGGCATAGCCGCGTCCGACTCGCTCCCTCTCATCTCGGGAGCCTCCAGATGGCCATCAGCTCCACTCTGCGGTACTTGACCTCCTTCGCGGGGTCGACCATCCTCTTCATGCGCTCCACGATCATGTTGAATGTGTCCTCGGGCACCCTTGAGGGCAAGCCGTACGCGCGCTTCGCGAAGTGGGAGAGCCGCTCGCCCATGTTCGTGACTACCGTCACATCCTGAAGGACGACCAACTCGCTCGGAGGGAAGGAGGCGAGGAATTCCGTCTCGCCTTTGAACCGCGATCGCCAGTCGACGACTTCGCTCGGCAGGGGGAGTCCAATCTCATCGGCCGCCCTCCTGAACGCTTCCCTCATGGGCCACTGACCATCCCCATGCGCGCTCGACTGGAGGTCGCGCTGACGGACGAAGGCCACGACCTCTCTCCGCGTGACGCGGGAGAGCTTGCCGAACGTCTCAGCCGGGTCCTGCAGAAGGTGGAGGACATGCCCCATCACGGCCGCGTCGACGACCTTGTCGACAAGCGGCAGATGGTTCCCGTCGGCCATCACCAGGTTCCGCACCCCTTTCACGCGCGCCTTGGCTAGCATCCCTTTTGAGAAGTCAGCTCCGAGAAGGCAGAACCCTTTTTCTTGGAGCGGCCTCGCTATGCGCCCTGTCCCGACGCCGAGTTCGAGTATCGAGCTACAACCGTCGGCTCTCAGGATGGCCGCAGCTCTGTCGATCGCCTCCCCTGACAGCGGCTCGCGCGTTTCGTCATACACGTCCGAGATCCTGTCGAAGCGGCTTGCGACTTCGGCCACTGGCTCGACCACCTGCAGCGGGACGTTTGCCAGGCGGACACTTATTGACTTTTTGTCCCGCGCCGAGCCGCGAGTAGTCTCCTGGCTGCTCCGGGGCGAGCGTAGGAAAAAAGGAGGTTAGCGGGCTATCTCAGCCCACTATTGATTGGACCTGCTTCGCCAGGCCGTTCTCGACGTGAGTCGTCCACAGCATCTCCGGGACGTCCACGGCGAGGAAGAGGACGGACAGCAGGAGGACTTCCGCGGCCGCGACCGCTATGTTCTGGACCCACTTGCCAATCCCGATGTGCACACTGAAGTCGTTCGGCTGACCGCTAACGACGAAGGTGAAGCATCTGTCTGCGGCGATGATGTCGCGAAGGATGCCGGCCTTCTGGGCCTGGATGATGTTTCCGAGGGGTGCCTGTTTGGACTGAGTCTTGTACCCGTCTGCCTTCAGCTGCTGCTCGATGGCCTGTGCGACCCATGCCGGGTCCTTGTTCTTGTTCTGAAAACGTAGGACTTTCTCAGAGACCAATTTCTCGACCCGGCCAGGACTTCGCCGCAATAAAAGCCGAGCGGTTGCCCTGACCATGGCTGCGAGGGGTCGGGACCGTCGCGCACTACATGCCCCGGCTCACTGACCAGGCGTGCTCGCCGCTTTCACGGGCGGCGGAGCGGGCGACTCCTCCCAGAGCTTCTGCTCGTCCGAGACAGAAGCGCTCCCCGACGTGACGTAGGCGACGGCCGACCCTATCATGGCGGGTATCAGGTAGCTGACACTACCCGTCGTGTCTCCGACGAATGTCACTGCCGCAAGGGGGGTCTTGTACCCTGCGCTCATGAAGGCTGCGAGCCCCACGCACGCGAAGACAGCCTCGCTCTGGCCGAACAGAAGGGCGAAGAGCGAGCCTGTGAGGGAACCGAAGACGACGAGCGGGACGAACATCCCTCCGACCCCGCCCGATCCCAGCGTGAAGGCAGTCGAGACCATCCTTAGCAGGAGTATCACCGCCAGGAATTGGACGGCATAGCTCCCCGACAGCGCCCCTTGAACGAGTTCGTAGCCGGGGCCGAGCGCGAACGGGCCGGAGTACAGGAGGTCGACCAGGAGCGCAACCGCCCCCACCACCGCGCCGCCGACGGCGAGCCGTACGACGACGTGCCCGCTCATCGAAGCGAACCCGGCCCGCAGAGCGGAGTAGGCACGTGAAAACCACACGGCCACCAGGCCGATGAGGAGGCCCAGCAGCGCCGAGAGGGCGAGGTCCAACGCCGTGAAGGAGCCCGCGCCCGCCGCAAAGCTGAACAGGGGACGCGGTCCCTCGACGGAGACGAACGTGGCGTACGAAGTGACCCCCGAGATGATCGAGGGGAGGAACGCCTTCTTCGCGATGTCGTCCTTGTAGGGGACTTCGATCGCGAAGACAATCCCGGTCAGCGGGGCCTTGAAGACCGCAGCGATCCCGGCAGAGGCGCCGGCTAGCAGGATGATCCGGAGGTCGTCGCGCGCGAGCCCGAGAGTCGACCTAAACCTGGCCCACATCCAGGAGCCCACCACTCCGCCCGCGTTGATGCTCGGGCCTTCGAGGCCGGCTGCGCCCCCTAGACCCACTGTCAGAACCGCGCATAGGTACTTGACTGCTCCCTCTCTGACTCCCATGGGTCCCTCGTCCTGGTGGTAGTGCTCCACGACCTCCTCCGTCCCGCTGAGGAGCGGTCTGGACGCGAACCGCCACAACACGATGCCAGCGAGGAGGAGGCCAGCGAAAGGGAGGGCGAATGCGACCGCGGGGGAAGCGTTGAAGGCGTCGGTCGTCAGCCCCTGCCCGGGCTGCAGACCCCCGGCCTGTCCGGGGAGAAGTCTCACGACCACCTCGTTGAGAGCGAGCACCAGCAGCCCCGTGAGGAGCCCCAGTGGGACGCAGACTATGAGCCACTTCCTGCTGTATTCGCGGAACCTCCCCGTCGTGTCCGGGAGGAGGCGGGACAGAAACCGCCTGTACTTCGAGCTCATCCTCCTCACGCCGGTCCGCATGAGGATTTGAGCTTGCCGCGACAGAGACTTGAGGCTCGGCTTCGACTGAGGGACTGGGCGCAGGGGCGCAAGGGAACATCTTCGCCTCGCCGCGGTCGGCTTCGTCAGGGAGCGGGTCCGCGCTCGACGCCGACGAACGGGCGTGCCTCCTCTCTCAGCGAAGCGACTTCGGGATTGCCGCGCTCGCGGAATGTTGAAATGCGTCGCGCCCGAGTCGGTGTCTGCATGTACCTTTGGAGATGGGCGGGAAGTCGAACGCCAGTGTCGTGCATCTCTGGGTTGGAGGGTGGCCGGAGCCTCAAGCACGCGGTCGCCAGCGTCAGTCCTGCTGAGCGCTTCGCGGGGAGCTCGCAATGAGGACCTCGGGGCGGGAGCCGAAGTCCGCCGGAGGCGCCAGGGGGAGCGGCAGGGGGCTCACCGCTCAGGAGAGAGCAGCGATGAAAGACCGGATCCTGGAACTGAAGACGAACAAGCCGGACGGAGAGAGCGACGTTCTCGCAAAGATCGCATCGATGCGGGAACCGGACCGCACGATGGGTAGGCGGCTCCACGCGATTATCAGGGCCAGCGCGCCCGGCCTGTCTTCGAGGCTCTGGTACGGGATGCCGGCGTATGCGAAGGACGGCAAGGTGATCTGCTTCTTTCAACCCGCGCAGAAATTCGGCACCAGGTACGCAACGCTAGGGTTCAGCGACGAGGCGAGCCTCGACGAAGGGGCAATGTGGCCGACCGCCTTCGCATTGAACAGGCTGACTCCTGCCGAGGAAGCGAGGGTCGTCGAGCTCATCAAGAAGGCGGCAAGCTGAAGGGGCAGACAGGCAACCGGTCGGCGGGCGCCGTTCCGATGGGAAGGCGCGTCGCCCTGAGGGACCTTGCTAGTGCGTCGCGTCACCCCGGAACCAGGCCACTAAGCAAGGATAGACTCTTTAGTCCTGAGTCACGGACTACAGTGGGATGAAGCAGGCCCTAGATTGGCTCTTGGAAAGGAGTCAGCCCGCAGTTCGCTACCTCACCTTGACTCAGGTCTTGGGCAAGGCCGCGGACGACTCAGAGGTTCAGGAAGCATATTCGGAAATGCCAAGAAGAGGCTGGGCTTCCGAGATACTCAGAGAGCAGCTCCCAGACTTCGAAGGTCTTCGTGGCTACTGGCACAACTACGTACTCCTAAACAGGCCGAAGTATGTCACCACTTTATGGAAGTTTCTCGTTCTGGTTGATCTGGGGCTAACGGCGCAGAATCCTCAGGTGGCGAAGACCTGCGAACTTGTAAGCGAGCGATACCTGCGGAGCAAGGCGAACTATCACCTTTGTACGACCGCGAACGTCGCGCAGGGTCTCACTCGGGCTCGCTACAGTGAGCACGACAGGGTCTCCCGAGCTCTAGAGTGGCTCGTCGAAGTACAGAAGGAAGATGGAGGGTGGCACTGTTTTGAATCATCGAAGGGGACTTTAGACTGTTGGGAGCCGCTGAGCGCATTCTCAGCGCTCCCGCGGAGTCGTCAAAGTCGCAAGATCAAGAGGAGCATCGAGCGCGGAGCTGAGTTCTATCTTGAACGTAGGCTGTTCAAGGAAGGACCAGGAAAGTATACCCCTTGGTTCAGATTCCACTATCCTGTCCACTATTACTACGACCTGCTCGTAGGGCTCGACGTCCTCACCTCCCTGGGGTACGGAGCAGATACGCGGATCAAAGACGCACTTGAAATCCTACACAGTAAGCGTAGGCCAGACGGAACGTGGTCTCTAGACGCTTCGAATCCCGACCTCCCACCCGACCTCCCTGCGACCGAATACAACATGTCACCTCCCTTCGAACCGTTCCCTGCAGTCCCCCTCAGTCTTGAGAAGGTAGGCAGGCCCAGCAAGATGGTTACGCTACGCGCCCTTAGAGTCTTGAGGAGAGTCGGAAGCTCAAGGTAGCCACTGCCAAACACCTTCGGCTCACTAGCGGGGGCGTGAGAGGTCTCAATCGCTCGACTTTTCCCTCCGGCGGACTCGAACCTTCCTTTAGCGTCAGCGACAGTCCGCCCCTACGCGCGAGTTCCAACTCCAATCCACATGCTCGCTTGGGCGTATCAGTCGTAGGCTTGAACCCCGCGACTGACCTAGTCACAGTCGCCTTCACCGTCGGAGAGACCCTCAGACTGTCAGGTCGCGTCTTGCATGCTGCACGCTTCAGCTTACGTCTCCCTTCGTTTGCTTGACGGCATGCAGATGAGAACCCTTATATCGATACACGCAGCGTTATACGCTCGAATCAACGATGGAGACGGTGAAGGTGTCCCGGAAGTACCAGGTCGTGATACCCGAGAAGCTACGAGAGGAGGCCCACATCAAGCCTGGCGACAAGATGGTGGCCATTGCCAAGCACGGAATCCTCCAATATGTCCCTGTTCGTCCTCTGAACAAGACAAAGGGGATGGTCTTGGGGATCGACGCGGATGAACTGCGCGACAAGAACGATCGGACTTGATCAGCATCGACAGCTATGGCTGGGTCGAGAGGTTCACAAATGGGCCCAAAGCTGCCGCCTACAACCGGATCATCGACAGCGTCAAGCCAGAGGAGCTAGTGACGTCGGTAGTAGTGCTGTACGAGGTCTATAGGAAGGTAAAGAAGGCCAGAGGAGAAGAAACAGCCCTGGAAGCAGTTGCCGCACTCAGTCAAACGAGAGTCGTGGTCGTAGACCAGACCCTCTCGCTCGAGGCCGCAGACTACAGCCTGGAGCACGGACTGCACATGTCGGACGCCCTCGTCTATGCCACCGCCCGGCAGACCTCTTCAGAGCTGTACACAAGTGACGGTGACCTCCAGGGACTCGCCAGCGTCACTCTAATCTAATTACGGCTCCACTGACTCGAGTTCAGAGACCAACTCGGGACACGGGGTCTTCGTTGGCCGGAGGGTGTTCGAACCCTAGCAGGGTTCGAGCCCTGCGTCAGGTCCTTTCAGCGGAGACTAACCGCTAGCATCCCCCACAGTCGACCGAGGACTCTTGGGCTGACCTTTTCGAGTGCCTGCCAAACAGTCCGTGCCCAAACTCTCGACATGACGGTTTGTCGGAGGTCAGTCGTACGTGCGCCCCACTCGATGGACATTTGTCACTAAAGGAAGGTCGTTAAAACACTTGCAAGCTTAGGGTGGATGCGCGACAAAGTTGAGCGGTGAGATAAGGTATCCGTCAGCGCGGGAGCTTTCGGAACTCTACGACATGACCGTAAGGGCAACCGGAGGAGAGCACGGGTACCTTAGCAGCTCAAATCTAGATTACATCTTGGACGCCGTCGAGGACATTGGTGAGAGGCTCCCGAGGAAAAAGGCGATAGTGAAGAAGGCAGCCTTCCTGCTCTACAATGTCATCGTCATTCACCCCTTTCTTAATGGTAACAAACGAACGGGATTCGCCCTGGTGGAAGCGTTCCTTCAAGCGAATGGCTACGAGTTGACCCCAGATGCGAAGGACGCTTACCAATTCCTCCTAGGCATCGCCTCAGGCAAGGTTCCTGAGATTGACGTTGAAGGATGGGTCGCAAGGCATTTAACGGAGTTAAAGGGAGAGAGATAAGGGATGGCACAGAAACTCAGATCAGCCAAGAGGATACCTGAAGAAGAGTTCCGGAGCTTGGCAGATGGCGTGCTCGAGAAGAACCGGATACTCTTCGAGATGCTTGCAAAGGTATAGCGGCTCCGCATATAACCTCTCTTTTGAAACTGGGCCGGAAGGTACTCGAACCCTGGCAGGGTTCGGGCCACGTGGACGAGCGCCCCACATGGACGACGGGCGAGAAGCAGCGTCGGTTCGCTCACTGGTCAGCCCTCACGGGCACGGTACACCGTTCTAGTAGCGAGACTACGTAGGCAATCTGAGGTGGACCGTTGTCTTCGCTGCCGCTTCTTTGACTGTCAAGTCAGTTGTCAGTAGGATGCCTTTTTTGGCGTCGTTGGTGGCAAGCGCGAAGCAGTCCGCCAGCGAGAGCCCGCTTCCTTTGACTTTCCACAACGCCGCTTGCCGCGTAATCGACTCGTCCGGCGCGACGACCTTAAGGCTGGACGTTCGAAGCTGAAGGTACCATACCTCTGCTGTCTGCGCTCCCTTCTTTCCTGCCGTCTTGTAGTAGAACTCCGCTAGGTTCACTTCAGAGACGAAACCGCGTGACTTCCCCGTGAAGACTCTGTCGAAGTAGGACTTGACTGAGGGAGCCCCTGCGTAGTACAGCGAGACGACCCCGGCGTCGAAGACGAGATTACGAGCTTTCAGACTCAACTTCTTCTCTTCGGGCATTCGATATCTCCATGGCTACCTCCACCATCTCCTCTCCGCCTGCGCCGAAACTCTCCTCCATGGTCTTGGAGGGCTCGACGAGCAGCATGCCCCCTTCCTCCTTTATCACGACCGCCCGCCCAATCTCAAGCCTCTTCCTCATGGGGGCAGGGATCACCACTTGGCCCTTACTCGAGACAGGCACCACCTTCTGCATGACGACCAAAATGGTAAGATGTCCTTATAATTCTTACTTGTTCCAACGTGCTACGCGCGCGGAGGTGCCGCCGCGAGTGGATTCGCCTACCGTGACGAGGTTCCTCAAGTACTCGATTGAGTGCCTCATCCACTTGCCGACTGGCCTTTGTCTGCGGCGAGTCGCCTGCCGAGAGCACTGCCAAGAAATGACACTGCCTCTTTTGCCTCATTCCACGCGTCTTCTTTCTCCCAGTCGAGAGACGTGTCTAGCTCGATGTTGTAGGTTCCATCATAGGAGACATCAGCCAGAGCCTCAACGACGGCAGCCCAGTCGATGTTGCCCCTTCCGAGAGGGAGATGAGAGTCTCCTTCCCCGTTGTTGTCGTGCAGGTGGAGGGCCCAGAGCAGTCCGCCCGCTTCCCTAATTGCATCCTGTGGCTTAACCAGCCCACCCACGTTGACGTGACCCGTATCGAGACAGACACCGACGTTCTCCCGGTCTGCTTCCCTAACCACTCGCAACGTCTCTCCTATCGAAATGAGATTGGTTGGACCTGTTTCGAACGCAGTCTTCACCTCTAGCTGTGCCGCGAACTCGCCCAGAGCTGAGACCGACTCCGTGTTTGTCGCCCACAGCCTCGTCAACGCTGCCTCATCCCTCTGAAATGATATGACCTTCCTCGTGTCGTCCCATCTTCCGCCACTCTGGTTGAGATAGACCTCGAAACCGGGATGAATGACATAGTACTTGACGCCAAGTGCATCGCTGAGCTTCAGATGCTCCTTGTGGAACGTAAGAGCTCTCTCACGTCCTACCGGGTCGGGACTCCCTATGTCATAGTCGGGCCCTGTCGGCCCGTGGAGGGTCGCCGCCGTGAGGCAGGCAGACTTGAGGGCCGCCAAGATAGGTGCGATCCGCCCTGAAATCGGTGGACGAGACGCAAGCTCGACGTATCTCACTCCCGTACTTGCCACCTTTGAGAAGAGACTCTCCTCAGATTGGATGCTTAGACTGATTCTCGGCGCCCGACCCATGGTCTCGGAACCCGAACAGTGAGGTCAATAAAGTTGAGCGGACTCATCAGACTACTCTGAGCGGGACTCCGCCCCTAGACCCTGAGGATACGTACCTCAGATTGGAGCCGGACGCCCAAGAGTTGAGGTCGGCCTCACTGATGGTACCCTGATGTGAAGTAGTCTCTGAGAATCATACCTATCAGGTCTCCCTCGCCGAAGACCTCGGTGAGACTGGATTCAGAGACCCAACGGTACTCGTCATGTTCCTTGCTCAGTCTGACTTTCCGCGCCGTAGTCCGCAGAAGAAACACTACCAATGCCTTATCCTCCTCCCCCGAGTCTGAGAGGGCGTAGCCCCGCGTGCCTAGGCTCCTGACGACGACAGCTCGCAGGCCCGTCTCCTCCAGCACCTCTCTCCTTATTCCTTCTTCAGGCGTCTCGCCAGGCTCCAGCCCGCCCCCTGGCAGGTCGTACTGGCCCGGGAGGAAACTGTCTGCAGGTGACCTCCGGAGAACCAGTACACTCTTCCCTCTCGGAATGATTCCCACCACCCCGACCTTCTTCATAGCTTGACTTGTCTCCCGAGGGGATTTAGAAACATCGCATGACGTCGACGGCAACCTTTGCTATCGAGAGTGTTGCCTCTCTCCTCGCCTCTTGGAGTCCTCTTGCTCCGGCAATTATCGAGTGCCTGTCGTTGTCACTTACCCAGAACAAAGCTCCTGCCCTGATTCCATGCTTCCTCGCGAAGTGGAGGAAGGTCGAGCCCTCCATCTCGTGTCCAATCAGGCGGGTATCCCTCCTTGTGTAGTCATTGACCTGCTGAATCCCGTGAAGGACCGCGGGCACAGATACCGTGCGTCCCGCAGCGTATGCCAAGTGCATCGACTTGAGTCTGTCGATGGTCAACCGCAGCATCGCGTCATCGGGCGTCGAAGCACCAGCTGAGTGACCGTCGATGCAGACCACTCCCGCTTGGTCTTCTATAGAAGTGGGAAGGACGATGGTCCCGACTGGGAGATTTCTTGCTCCCATTGAGCCCACCATGTAGCACGACCTGACACCACCGTCGCGCAGGCACTGTATTGTCTCTAGCATCACTGCCGCACCGTAAATCCCGAAAACCACAACAAACTCCTTACCTTTCCAGCGTGCAAAAGAATACCGAAGCCAGGAACCCTTTACCCTCGTCCAGCTGTCAAAATTCCTCCGGAAAGCCTCCTTCCTGGTGACCGTACACACGCCCGCGCAGACAATAGCCCGGCGAGGTAGTCGACTTCTAGCGAACACCGTCTCGCTGTAGCCTCCCATCGCGTATCACGGCCTTTCTTCCCGCGAGTTAAGCTCGCCCGTGGTACCCCATGGAACAGTCGTAGAAGGGTTCGAAACCATGTGGATTCGAACTATGGGCCGGAAGGGATTCGGACCCTCGCAGGGTTCGGGCCTCCTTGCACTCGCTGGCCGCGATTGGTCCGCGGAGAAATGTTGGAGTCAATCGTATGCCGACCCCCTTGGCGCAATCCTGAACACAAGTATCTCCTCTCTAGAAAGGATAGAATAGAGAATCCGGTAATCACCCACCCTGAGCCTGTATGAGTTGGGTGCTCCCTTCAGTTTCTTGCAACCTGCTGGATAGGGAGTCCGGAAGAGGTATGAAATAGCTGACTCGAGGCGTTCCTTGGCTTCCGCGGGCGAGTCGTCCAGACTCTTCCTAGCTTTCGTTGACAGGTAGACCTTCAACGGACGTGCTTCTTGACGAAGGGAACGGTCTTGCCTTCCCTGTGCTCCTTGAGAGCTTCGGTCCGAGCCGTCTTGTCGTCTTCGGACATCTCCTCCCCCAGAGCCTCTTCGATGGAGTCGAGGCGTTCTCGGATTAGCTTCAGCTCCTTCTCGAGCATTGTCGCCATCATTGTCCATATGTTCGACAGTTCTAGTTAAACTCCACCATGGAAGCCAGCATTCGCTAGGCGTCGTCTCAGGTGATTCGTACCAGGGATGGAAATGGGCCGGAAGGG